>JBIIYI010000301.1:0-4141 GCA_044346895.1 Phycisphaerales bacterium | reverse complement strand
CTGCGATGGGCAGTCGTTCTGGATCCTCGACCCGGCGCAGGACCACAAGCGCGTCGGCGAGGGCGATACGGGCCCGAACACCGGTGGCATGGGCGCCTTCAGCCCGACGCCGAAGGCGACCGAGGAGCTCCTGCGGATCGTCGAGCGCGACGTGCTCGTGCCGACGGTCGACGCCCTCAAGCGGATGGACATCCCCTTCCGCGGCGTCCTCTACGCGGGCATGATGCTGACGCCGGCGGGGCCGAAGGTGCTCGAGTTCAACACGCGCTTCGGCGATCCCGAGACGCAGCCGATCATGGCGCGCCTGCGCGGTGATCTCGTCGAACTCTGCTGGGCCACGGCCACCGGGCAGCTCGGCGAGGTCGAACTCTCGTTCGACACGCGCGCCGCGTGCTGCGTGGTGGTCTGCTCGAAGGGTTATCCGGGCACGTACGCGAAGGGACTCGAGATCACGGGGCTCGAGGAGGCCAAGGCCGTCGAGCGCGGCGCGGGCGAGGAGATCGTGATCTTCCACGCGGGCACCGCGCGCAAGGGCGGGAAGCTCGTCACCAACGGCGGACGGGTGCTCGCGGTCACGGCGCTCGCCGAGACGGTCGAGCGCGCGAGCGCCCTCGCCTCGGAGGCCGCCTCGAAGATCCAGTTCGAAGGCGCGTTCCACCGTCGCGACATCGGCCGATCGCTCGCGCGCGTCTGACCAGCCGCGGTTGGGAGCGGAGGCGCTTCCCGCACCGGTGTCGGCGGCTGCGAGGAATGCGTCGCGGCACGTTATCGACGGAGGGTGCCGGCGCGGACACCGACTGCCCGCCGTGAGGACGGTCGTGCGCGTGAGGCCGCGTGACGTCGCATCGCGGGAGCCGTCAGTCGCGTCGCGGGAAGGACGCTCGCCAGCGTCGCCGGGAACCGAACCTCGCCTCTCGAGAACCATCCGGCCCGGGTAACACCGGTGGGTGACGTCCTGGAGGCGCGTACGAGGCTTCGGCACGCGAGGTCTGGGCACGCGAGGTCTGGGCACGCGAGGTCTGGGCACGCGAGGTCTGGGCACGCGCCGCCGGGGTCCGGCCGCCCGAACCCGACTGTCCAAAGTCCGACCCTCGGTCGATTTCGATTCTCACGAGCCACCCACCGACGCGTCTTGCGGAGAGTGTTATATTGCCGACTCGCCCCGAAGCGCCCCTTCGGTGCGATGACGTTCCATCGCCGTCCGCCTGGCTGGCGGCCGGCATCATCCGACAGAGCACGTTCCGGCGCGCGTCACTCAACGCGCGTCCCGGACACTGCGGACACTTCTCGACAGGCTGCAACCAACCATGCCACAGAGTCTTCCCGCCGCGTCACTCACCGACTCGATCGAATCCCCGCGCGCGACCATCGGTCGGTTCTTCGGACCGAAGTCGCTGCTGAACGCGGCGCTTGCGACCGTCATCGCGTCGCAGTTCATCGCCGACGCTCAGGCCGCCGACGCCGCGCGCGCGAGCCTGCGGTCGCAGATGACGATGTCGACGTCGAGCGCGCCCAGCGTCGTGCGCTCGAAGCGCGACCCGGTCGATGCGGTCACGCCGTCCTTCCTCCGCGGCACGAAGGTGACGCCGGAGATGCTCGATCTTCCCGGGTCGTTCGTCGTCAAGTTCCGCGACGGCGCGCGGGTGCGCGCCGAATCGCCGCGCACGATCAACGGCTTCCAGCCGACCTCCGCGCAGGCACTCGTCAGCCTCGGCGGCGAGGACATCGAGGACGCGGTGAACACGATCGCCGCGTTCGGCGGTTCCGTCCGCCAGTGGATCAACGTGCCCGAGGAGCGCATCGAGGCGCTCCGCGAGCGCGCCCGCCGTCACAGTGGCTTCGAGTCGGCCGACCTCGCGTCGATGATCCTCGTCGAAGGCGTCAGCGAGTCGAACCTCTTCGCCGCGGCACGCGCGATCAACGAACTCGATGAGGTCGAGTACGTGTCGATCCTCCGCTGGCAGGTCTCGCAGCAGTGCGGCGATCCGACCAGCAACCCCGCCTGCAACGTCCCGGGCGCCCAGTGCGGGTCGAACGCGAGCCAGCAGCCGGGGTCGACTCCGGTCAACCGCTCCAACTGCAACCCGAACTTCGGGACCGACACCGCGATCTTCGGTTGCCTGGACGGCACTTGCTGCGCCCTGGTTTCCGAGATCGACCCGACCTGCAACGAGGACACCCTCTCGGGCTGGGACTACATCTGCGCCGGCATCGCAAATCTCCTCTGCGCGGACGGCAACCCCCCGCCGCCGGGCACTCCGCGCCTGTACGACCCGTGCTTCTTCAGCGCCACCGGGCTCGGCAACATCAACCCGATTTTCTTCGAACTCTTCGACAGCCTGCAGGCCGGCGAGTGCTTCGTGCCCCACGGCGGCAAGGGCTGCAACCAGCCGGTCTGCTGCAACGACGTCTGCATCTTCGACCCGGGCTGCTGCTACGACGAGTGGGATCTGACCTGCGCCACGCTGGCGGCGTCGGGCTCGTTCTCGAGCTGCACGGCGCTCACCACGCCGCAGGACGCCCCGACGCCCGACTTCACCCCGCAGGTGACCTCGACCGGCGTGCAGGGCTTCCAGTTCTACACCCAGTCGCGCAGCCGCGCGGCCAACCTCGTGCCGATCGCCGGCGTCCCGGGCAAGGTCTGGTCGGGTGCGAGCCTCGTGTCGAACTTCAACGGCATGCTCGGCTACACCGGCAACGGCTTCGGCATCGCCGACCTCAACAACTTCCAGAACTTCATGTGGGAGAACTACCAGGGCGGCGCGCCCGGTACCAACCCGTTCGTGAACGGTAACGAGGTCAACATCGCCGTCGTCGACACCGCGGCGTTCATCGGCCACGAGGACTTCATCCTCTCGGGCCCGGCGTCCGACCCTGCCCAGCCTTGGGCCGGTCCGCTCCTCGCGACTCCGCAGGTCATCATGGAGGAGGGCGTCACGCAGATCCTCGCGAACGATGTCACCCTCAATGTCTCGCACGGTACGAACGTGCTCGGCGTCATCGCCGCCGCCGACAACGGCTTCGGCATCACGGGCCTCGCCCGCGGCGCGCAGACCTACTTCTACCCGTCGGTCAGCGTCGAGGAGGGCTACCGCGGCCAGACCGCGGTGGTCAAGTCGCTCGAGGAACTCGACGGCGGCGACATCATCTGCCTCCCGTGGGGTCTCGCCGCCGGCGCGCCCTCGGTCGCACAGTTCCAGCCGCTCACCGATGACGAGGCCTTCTCCCAGATCCTCGCGCTCGCGACCGGACTCGGCATCATGCCGGTGCTTGCCGCCGGCAACAGCTCGTCCGAGATCAACGGCGTGGGCATCGCGCCCGACGTGACGATCGTCGGAGCCTGCACGCCGGGCAACCTCGTCGAAGGCACCATCGCAGGCGGCGATCGACTTGCTCCGATCAACGCGCTCGTCGGCTGCGAGGCCAATCTCAACAGCGTGGTCATCGAGCCGGCGCGCGTCCTCACGTCGAACTTCACGCCCGATGAGCCCGAGACGCAGGATGACTTCGTGCACGTCATGGCCTGGGGCCAGGACGTGATGACGACCGGCTCTTCGGTCTTCCCGAACATCAGCGTCTCGCCGGATGCCGAGGTGCGTCTCTGGATCGGCACCAACGGCGCCCCCCCGGCGACGAATGGTCCGGGCAACCTGCAGGTCAACCGACTCCGCGAATACACGCAGGGATTCGGCGGCACCTCTGCCGCTGCGGCGATGATCGCCGCCGTCGCCGCCAACATCCAGGGCGCCGCCAAGCAGTTCTACGGCCTCCCGCTCACGCCTGCACAGGTTCGCAACCTGATGCGGTTCGGCAACAACTTCGATCAGTGCCCCCAGCCCGCGGGACCGATCGGCAGCTACCCGAACCTCGCGGCCCTCGGCCCGGCCATCCTGACGACCGATTTCTGGGACGGCAACCAGACGAACATGATCGTGCACACGGGTAGCCAACTCATCGGCTATGCGTGGAACAACTTCCAGATCCGCGCCGCCGATCAGAACTACCTGCGCATCGCCGCGCAGCGTCGCGATGCGGGTGTGACCGTCGCCGGACTCAGCTACCTCACGGCAGGCCTCACCACCGACGTCGAGGCGACGGTCGAGGTGGATCTCCTTTCACCGAACGAGGAAGTCGAGAACAT
>JBIIYI010000299.1:0-4143 GCA_044346895.1 Phycisphaerales bacterium | reverse complement strand
CGTGGCTCGTGCTGCCGCTGTCGCTGCCGGGCGCGATCTCGGCGGTCGCCCTCGTGCGCGGCGTGCGCCGGCCGATGCTGTGGATGGCGCTTTCGACCGTGTTCCTGCTCATTCCGACCGCGTTCGTCCTGATGGGCGTCCTCGGAGGATGGATGCAGTTGCTCGATCGGGCCATGGGCGGACGATGAGCGGCGCGAGCGCGCAGCAACCCTCGCCCGACCCGCGGGCGCTCCGGACGTGGGTCGAGCAGCGGGCCGCCGAACTCGGCTTCGCGCTCGTGGGTGTGACCCGCGCGGCGCCGAGCGCGCGTGCGGACGAATTGCGACGTTGGCTTGCCGACGGGAAGCACGGAGAGATGTCGTGGATGGCGGACCGCGTCGAGGAGATGGTGGACGTCCGCACGCTCGTGCGCGGCGCGCGGAGCGTGGTAAGCGTCGCCGACCGCTACCACGACGGACATCCGGACCGCGTGCCCTCCGACGATACGCCTCCGCGCGGCCGGATCGCTCGGTACGCCCGCGGCAAGGACTACCACGATCTCGTGCGCGACCGACTGCGGAAGCTCGGTCGCTTCATCCGCGAGCGCGCGCCGGGGTGCCAGACGCGTCTCACCGGCGACATTCATCCGATACTCGAGCGCGAGCAGGCCGCGCGGGCGCTGCTCGGGGCGATCGGGAAGCACACGCTGCTGATACGGCCGGGTCTCGGGAGCTACTTCCTGCTTGGAGAGATCGTGACGGACGCGGAGATCGCGCCGAGCGACGCGCCGCCGGGAGCGAGTGCGCGTGGGGCGGCGGGTGAGGCGGCGGATGGGGCCGCGAGCGGGGCGGCGAGCGCCGACCGCGATCTCTGCGGCTCGTGCACGCGGTGCATCGACGCCTGCCCGACGAAGGCGATCGCGCCGTGGTCCGTCGATGCGACGCGGTGCATCGCGTATCTCACGATCGAGCACCGCGGCGCGATTCCGGAGGAGTACTTCGGGAAGACCGGCGACTGGTGGTTCGGGTGCGACATCTGCCAGGAGGTCTGCCCGCACAGCCAGCCGACGCGCGCGTCGCGACGCGCGGGGGCGAACCCTGCCCACGCGCCGCGGCTCGACTCGGTGGACCTTCTCGAGGTGCTCGGCTGGACGGAAGCGGACCGCGCGCGGCTTGTCGTGTCGAGCGCGCTGAAGCGCGCGACGCTCGCGATGATGAAGCGGAACGCGCTGCTCGCGCTGGCGGGCGTGGCACGGGCTGCGCGCGCGCGGGGCGACGGCGCGCGGGCCGAGGCGATCCGGACGCGGGCGGAGGAGGTCGCGGCCGACGCGGGCGAGGACGCGATCGTGCGGGCGGCGGCACGGGCGGCGGCACGGGCGGTGGCGCGGGACGCGCGCTGAGGAAACCGGTGCCAAGCACGTGGCGGGAGTCTCCGCGAGCTCCCCGGCACGTGCCAGGCACCATCCGCCGGCACGCCCAGACACCGAACACCGACCGCATCGGGGGTTGCCCCCCGTCCGAGGACGTACCCAGCACGTGCCGTGCACCTCGCGGCACCCGCCGGCACGTGCTTGGCACCGTTTTTCCCCGAGGGCAGAATCACCCCACGCCCCCGCCCGCCCCGCGACACGGCGTGTCTCCCCGCAGCCGCGTTCACCTCGGCGTCGCGGACTCGGAAACCGGTGCCAAGCACGTGGCGGGAGTCTCCGCGAGCTCCCCGGCACGTGCCAGGCACCATCCGCCGGCACGCCCAAACACCGACCGCATCGGGGATTGCCTCCCATCCAAGGAGGTACCCGGCACGTGCCGTGCACCTCGTGGGACTCGTCGGCACGTGCTTGGCACCGGTTTCCGTGCACCTCGCGGCACCCGCCGGCACGTGCTTGGCACCGCTTTCACGTGGAACTCGTCGGCACGTGCTTGGCACCGCTTTCCGTGCACCTCGCGGCACCCGCCGGCACGTGCTTGGCACCGCTTTCACGTGGAACTCGTCGACACGTGCTTGGCACCGTTTCCCGTGCTGGCACCGTGTCCCTGCTCGGAACCACACCCCCGCGCCGCTTCCGCAGCACAACCCGGCCTACCCGCGCAGCAGCCCCGCCAGCCGCGCCCGCGGAAGGTCCGCCACAACCCCGCCCTCCCCGGTGCATGCCGCCGCCGCCGCATACCCGGAGCGCGCAGCCCCCTCCATCGTGCTCGGCCAGCCCGTGTCGGTCCACTCGCCGGCCACGAAGAGATTCGCGACGCCGCCCCTGAGATCGCCCGCCTCGACCCGCACCCGCGGCCGCATCGCATCGACACCCGGCACGCTCGCGAAGGTCGCCCGCTTCTCAAGCACCGGCCGCGACCAGACGAGTTCGCGCGCGAGGTCCTCCGTGGCGACTCCCAGCGCCCACGACATGTCCGCAAGCACCCGCCGCGTGGTCTCCTCCTCGGAGAGGCCCATCCACGCGTCGGCCGCGCTCACGACCGCCTCGATGCGCTGGACGAAGCCGCCCGCGCGATCTCCGATGCGAGTCCCGCCGACCCCAGTCCCGCCGCCGCCGCCCCGCGCGCCCTCGCCCGTCCCGACGCCGTCCGACGCGCCATGCGCGAAGAGCCAGTGCGTCGCGCGACCCGGGAGCGCGAGGTTCGCACGCGGCATCACGCGGCGGCGGAACGCAAGATGCACGCCGAGGATCGGCGAGAACGCGAATCTCCCGAGATTCGCCAGCCGCTTGTCCTGCGCGCGAAGCGTGTCGGAGCAGAGCCGCGCGAGCCGATCGGGCGGGACGGCCGCGATCACCGCCTGCGCGGCGACGACCCCGTCGTCGCAGACGACGCCCGTGATCCGTCGGCCGTCGAACGCCAGCGCGCGCGCGCTCGTCCGAAGCCGCACGACGCCGCCGCTCGCCGCCACGAGTTCCTCGACACGCCCGTACAGCCGCCCGAGCGGCACGCGCGACACACCGACGGCCCCCGCGAATCGATGCGCGAGCATGCCCTCGTCGAAGACCTTCAGCGCGTGCGCGGCCTCGCACGCGGCGCTCGGCAGATTGCACGCCGACAGCACGACCGGATCCCAGAAGAGCTCGACGACGCGCGCGGGCTGGCGCGCTTCCGCAAGGAACTCGCCGAACGCGCGGCCCGTCCACCGGACGCGCCCGCGCCCCCCCATCCGCAGGATCGCCATGAACGCGCGCGCGATCGCCACCTTCTCGCGCCACGAGAAGAGCCGCATGCGGAGGAAGCTCGGGCCGTAGTGCGTCGGCGCTGGAAGCAGCGGCGCGATCGACAGCGCGTCCATCGCCCCGGCGCCGCGCGCGAACCACAGCGTCTCGTGCCAGTCGATCTCGCCGAGCACGCCGAGGCGGTCGTAGAGATCGAGGATGTTCGTGCAGCAGCCCATCACGACGTGCTGGCAGTTGTCGAGCTCGACGCCGGTGCGCACGTCGTCGAAGCTCGTCGCGCGCCCGCCGAGCTTCGTGCGCGTCTCGATCAGCTCGACGCGCCAGCCCGCCTCCGCGGCGCGCACCGCCGCCGCGATGCCCGCGACGCCGCCACCCACGACCGCCACCGTTCGCCGCACGCTCACGCACGGCCTCCGCGCGTGCGCGCGAGCAGCCCGAATCGCGCGCGCAGCGCGATCGAGGCCTTCTCGAACGCCGAGAGCGACACGCGCCGCTCGAGCGCGCGCTTCGGATCGCGCGCGATCTTCTCGAGAATCCTGCGGTAGATCACGCTCATCGCCGCGAGCGTCGGCACGGCCTTCTCGGAGACGAGTTCCTCGAGCACGGCGCTCTCGTCGAAGTAGCGCGCGGCACGCGCGCACTGCTCCCGCATGAACGCGGCGCAGCGCGCCTCGTCCTTCCAGCCAAGCAGCGCGTCGACCGAGAGTCCGTGCGTCGCAAGCTCGTCCGCCGGCAGGTAGCAGCGGCCGCGCGCGCGATCCTCGCGGATGTCGCGCAGGATGTTCGTCAGCTGGAACGCGATCCCGCGCGCGGTCGAGAGTTCGCGCGCGCGCGCGGCGTCCGCGCCCTCGCGCACGCCCCAGACGTCTAGGCAGATGCGGCCCACGGTCGACGCGACTCGGTCGCAGTAGAGTTCGGTTTCGGCGAACCGCGCGTACACGCGCGGCGCGAGATCCATGCGCTGGCCATGAATCGCCGCCAGGAAGTCGTCGATG
>JBIIYI010000300.1:0-4143 GCA_044346895.1 Phycisphaerales bacterium | reverse complement strand
GGTCTTGTTCGGATCGTTCGGGCAGTTGTCGTTGCAGTTCGGAGTGCCGTCGCCGTCCGAATCGGTCTCGGCAACGCCGCAGCCGCACGCGCCCGGTTCGGTCTTGTTCGGATCGTTGGGGCAGCCGTCGTTGCAGTTGGGGGTGCCGTCGCCGTCCGAATCCGTGTCGGCGACGCCGCAACCGCAGGTGCCGGGCGCGGTCTTGTTCGGATCGTTCGGGCAGCCATCGTTGCAGTTCGGAGTACCGTCCGAATCGGAATCGGTGTCCGCGACGCCGCAGCCGCACGCGCCCGGCGCGATCTTGTTCGCGTCGTTCGGGCAGCCGTCGCTCGAATCCGGAGTGCCGTCGCCGTCGCTGTCGACGATCGGCGCGGGGTCGAGCTCGACCACGATCGAACCCACGGAGCCCGTGTCGAGGTTCAGCGAGTCGGTCAGTCGAACGGTCCAAGTGCCCGCCGTCGGGACGCTCGCGAAGACGCTCGTCAGCTGCCCCCGCGCGCCGGTCGTCGCCACGCTCGGGAAGTAGTTGCCCGGCGCGACCGCAGCCGTTGCCGCCGCGGCGGCCGCGGCATTCCAGAGGTTCAGCGTCGCCGCATCGAAGAACGCGTATGTCCCGTTGAAATCGGAACTGTCGCCCTGCGAGGTTCCGCCGGTGAAGCCGGGACGCGCGAACAGCGTCGCGGTCGTGCCGTTCGGCGCGATCAGCGTGGCGGTGACGTCACCGATCCAAGTGTGGGTCAGTCCGACGAACCGCACGCGCACTTCGGTCAACCCGTTCGGGATCTGCGCCGAGGTCACCGTGAAGGTCCGCTCGAGGACTCCCACGACCGGCGGCGTGGCGTTGGTCGCATCGGGAATCGCGGCGCCGGTCATCGTGTAGGTCACGAACTGGTCGACGCAGTCGCCGACGCCGTCGCCGTCGGCATCCGGGAAGCCATCGTCAGCGATGCCGTCGCAGTCTTGGTCGACGCCGTCGCACTGCTCCGGGGCGCCTGGGTAGATCGATGCGTTCGAATCGTTGCAGTCGGTGTTCAGGCTGGAGGCGCCTGCTGGCGGCGTGTTCGAGCAGCTCGTCGTCGTCGTGGTTCCGCCGATGCCGTCGAGATCGGCGTCGATGTAGTAGGTGAACGGCGTCGTCCTCGCACCGTTTTGCGGGCAGCCGTCGTAGATGTCGACGACGCCGTCGCCGTCGGAATCGACGCCGAGCCGCAGCTCGAGCGTGGCGCTTGCGATGGTTCCGGAATTGCTGGTGACGGTGTCGGCGACCTTCACCGTCCATGTTCCGACGCCCGACCCCGACACAGCCAGCGGCTGCGACAGCGCGGAGCGCGTGTTGTTCGACGACGAGCTCGGGTAGTACGAGCCTGCGGGAATGGTTTCGCTGTTGAGGACCGTATTCGCGGCGGCGAGCAGGCTCGCGGTGAACCCGTCCGCGAATGCGTAGTTCGCACCGAAGTTCGAGTTCTCTCCGGGACCGAGCAGCGAGAAGAGGCTTGCGGTGCCGCCGCCGGGCGCCGTCACGCTCGCGGACAGGTCACCGGCGTTCGGATGCGTCAGCGTGGTCAGCGTGACCCGAACATCGCGGACAGCGAGTCCGGACGGGATCTGCGCCGCGGTGAACGGGAAGGAAATCACGCGCCCGGTCGCGCTGTTGTCGGGGATGCTGGTCGGACTTGCCGAGACCGTCGAGGTCAGCGTCGTGATAAACGACGCGACCTGGTTGAAGAGCACTTGGTTCGCGGCCGCGGTGCCTGCGCCGCTGTTGAAGACCCGCACCGCCGAGACGCTCGTGACAGACCCCGCGAGCGTGCCGCTGCGCGAGTACGCACCAGCGGTCAGGGTGTACGCGCCGCTTGCGCCGAGCGCGACATTCACGCGCACGCCGGCGGTCGTCGAGGCGAGCGTCGTGGTGACCGTGCCGCTCGAATCGATGATCGTGTAGTTCGCCGCGCCACCCACGAGCCGGAAGGTGAGCGCCACGGTGCTGCCCTGCCGGAGCTCGAAGCCCGCAGTCGCGCCGCTCGGCACCGTGCCGTTCTCGAACACCATCGAGAAGGTGCGGCCTTGCGAAACCGGGATCGACCTTGTCGCGGACGCCGTGGCACCCGTCGCGGCGCCGAGGCTCCAAGAGGGCGTCGCAAGATCGGCCGCGACCACGCCGGTGGAGGTCGTGCCCGTGGTTTCGACGGTCCATCCGTCGGCGGCGGGCGTCGACGATGCGTTGGCGACATGGCCCGCGACTTGCGCGAGGTTTCGCGGCATCGGCGTGCCGACGAAGAAGTCCGCGGAGTTCGAGTTCGTGTCGACCGTGCCGCTTCCACGGCGAATCGCAGCGGTCGCATTGGCCGTGGCGCCAGCGGCGGAGCCCTCCGGGCAGTTGCCGGTGCCATAGGCGACTTTGTCGATCAGCGTCGCGGTCAGGCTCGCGCAGTTGTTCGTGGTTCCGGTCTGCGCGGCAGTCAGGAGCGCGACATTGCCGTCGGTCGCACTCATCGCGATCGAGGTCGCACTCGTGAAATCGGGCCTCAGCACGGCGCCGGTCGCGCCCGCGCTCGACATCTGCACCAGCAGATACCCGCCGGCCGGAAGCACCGTGTTCGGCGGGAATGTGAACTGCGCCCCGCCGAAGCTACCGGTCGCGGTTGCGTACGTGATTGCCCAGCCACCGATCGCTGCTGAGGTGGATCCCGCGTTGTAGAGCTCGACGAAGTCCGCGTTGTACGGCGCGCCGGTGTTGCCACCACCGCCGTAGACCTGACTGATCCGGACGTCGTGGGCGTTCGCGGTGATCGAAGTGGCGAGCGCGACGATCAGCGCGGCGAATGAACGCATTCTCGACGTCCCGCGATGCGCCATGGACACCGCCGACAGTCGAACTGCTTGAAGCAGTCGCAGTCCGCAAACAACACGAGGTTGCAGCACGCAGGAGGGCATCTTCTGATCGCGAGGCAGTCGCACCGCTCGCGCGCGGCTACACCACTACCACAGGTTCCGTCGAAGGCGAATCAAGGCGGTCATTTCCGTATGTTCGGACGTGAATCCTTCGTTCATCCGCTCGGTCGGGCGTGATAAGCGGCGTGCGCTTCGGACCGCTCGGTTCCGGCAGGTCCGCAAGCCCAATGCATCTGGCGTTCGCGCGAGAGTCGTCGCGCCATCACGGAGATCATGTCCTTGGTCCGCGGAACCGGACTTCGCGTGCCTTGGTTGTCAAACTTCGTGAAATGTCGAGCCAATAGGTTTGCGCCGGGGCTGTCCCACCGCAACTTCCGCAGCGTTGGCACCGTTCCGCCAACCGCGGCCCCCTCCGCGGACATCCGAAACCATACTTGAGGATTTTGAAGATGACGACTCCCTCGAAGTGCGGCCTCACGGCCGTCCTCGCGGCGTTCGGCCTCGCGGCCGGCTCCGCATCCGCAGCAAGCAATCTCTCGATCACGGCGAGCGACTCGACCATCGGTGTCGACCAGACGCTCGTGGTCACCATCGGCCTGAACGGCGACGCCGTGCAGGGCGTCGGTGCTCAGCTCGTGCTCGGCTACGACAGGACGAAGCTTCAACTTCAGTCGAACGGTGGTAACCACTACGCGCTCGTCAGCGGGTCGCCGCTCGATCTCGAAATTTACGAGAGCCACAACTCGACGAACGGTACGCTCGTGCTTGCGCTCGGTACCGATGAAGGCACGACGAACGAAAACCTCTCTGGTGGTTTCGTCACGTTGACCTTCACCTGCCTCACCGATTTCTGCGCAACCTCTAACCTCGTGACCTTCACGACGGTGAGCGGCCAGACCTCGAAGCTCTCGAATGCGGCCGCGACCAACATCTCGCTCAGCACGGCCACCAATCTCGGCAGCGTTACGCGCGACACCGTTGCGCCGACCTTCAACAACGTTCCTGCCGGCGTCTCCTACTGGGCTGACGCGAACGGCTCGAACGCCGCGGTTGTTGCATTCACTGCGCCGACCGGCAGCGATAGCTGCGACAACTCGGTGACGATCACCGACAACCGCGCGGCTAGCAACTCCTACGCAGCTGGCTCGGTCAGCACGGTGACGTGGACCGCGACCGACGACTGCGGCAACACGGCCACGGCAACGACGACCGTCGATGTCTCGGCTGACAGCCTCGTGCTCGCGTCTGTCG
>JBIIYI010000298.1:0-4155 GCA_044346895.1 Phycisphaerales bacterium | reverse complement strand
ACGATGGGGATCAGGGTCATGGGTGTTCGTCTCGTGTTCGTCGGCTTCATCGGCCTCATCGGCCTCGTCGGCTTCATCGGCCTCGCCGGCCTCATCGGCCTCGTCGGCTTCATCGGCCTCGCCGGCCTCGCAGGGCTCGTCTACTTCGTCTGCTTCATCGACTTCGTCGGCTTCATCGCCGGCGCGGTCACTTCTTGTTCTTGTCGGGGAAGACCGCGACCTCGTCCACGAGGCCGTAGGCCTTCGCCTCGTCGGCGCTGAAGAACTTGTCGCGCTCGACGTCCTTCGCGATCCGCTCGAGCGCCTGGCCCGAGTGCCGCGCGAGGATCTCGTTCAGCGTGCGCTTCATCTTGGTGATGTGCTCGGCCTGGATCTGGATGTCGGTCGTCTGGCCGGTCACGCCGCCGAGCGGCTGGTGGATCATCACCTTCGCGTGCGGCAGGATCGTGCGCTTGCCGGGATGGCCCGCCGCGAGCAGCACCGCGCCGCCCGAGTAGGCGCGGCCGATGCAGAAGGTCGCGACGTCCGACGAGATGAACTGCATCGTGTCGTACACCGCCAGCGTGTCGTCCACCGACCCGCCGGGCGAGTTGATGTAGAAGTTGATGTCCTGCCCCTTCTTCTGGTTCTCGAGGTAGAGCATCTGCATCATCACGCGGGCGGCCGAGGCGTAGTTGATCTCGCCGATCAGGAACACGACCCGGTTCTCGAGCAGGAGCTCGTCGATCGTCATCTCGCGCGTGCGCTGGTAGCTGGTCGCGGCGAGCACCTCGTGACGGCGCTCCGGCGGGAGCGAGGCGATGATGTGCGGCAGATGCGGCTCGAGGAGGGAGTTCATGCGGTTTCTCGCGATGCGCCGTGGAGGGCCACGGGCGCACGCGCGCGCTGGGCCAACCGCCGGGGGCGGGATCGTATCGGTCGGGGGTTGATCGGCAAGCGGCGCGGAGAACTTCGGAAAGGATTCGGGAACTTCGCGAAGCCCGCGTCCGCCGCGCGGGGACTGCGCCCCGCTCGCGAGGCTCGCCGCGAGCGCCGAGGGCCGTTCGCGCGGCCGTCGCGCGAGGAAGTCACTCGAACTTCCAGCGGAAGTCCTCGGGACGCATGCCCTTCGGTTCCTGCGGAACGCGCGTCTCGGCCGGATCCGCGCCTTCGCCACCCGCGGGCAGCGTGAGCACGATGGTCGTGCCCGCGCGCGAGCTCTCGGCGACCGCGAGCCTTCCGCCGTGCCGCTCCGCGATCTTGCGCGCGACGGCGAGGCCGAGGCCGGTCCCGCGCTGCCCCTTCGACGTGACGAAGGGTTCGAAGAGGCGGGGCCGCACCGCGTCGGGAATCCCGCCGCCGTTGTCGCGGACGAGGATCGCGACCTCGTCGCTCGCCGCGCGGTACTCGGTGGCCAGTTCGACCATGCCCGTCCGCTCGGGCGCCGCCTCGATCGCGTTGAGGACGAGGTTGGTGAGCGCCTGATGCACGGCCGGGCCGTCGAAGGGGACGGGCGGCAGGGCGTCGTCGAGCCGCAGCACGACGCCCACGCGGCGCCGGCCCGCGGCGGGCGCGAGCAGTTCGCGCACCTCGCGCACGAGCGCATTCGCATCGGAGTCCTCGGGTTCGAGCGGGCGCTCCTTCGCCCACGCCAGCATGTTGAGCGCGAGCGCGTGGATGCGGTCGAGGTTTCGCTGGAGGACGGGCCAGCCCTCCTGCGCGCGCGCGAGGTCGCCGCGCGAGAGCGCGAGGTCGACCGAATCGGCGCCGAAGCGCATCCCCTGCAGCATGTTCTTGATCGAGTGGCTGAGCGCGGCGACGGTCTCGCCGATCAGCGCGAGGCGGTCGCGCGCACCGAGCGCGTCGCGCTCTCCCCGCGCCGCAAGGGCGAGCGAGGCGACTTCCGCGGCCCGCGCGAGGACCGCGGTCTCGAGCGTCGACGGCGCGCGGAGACCGTCGCGACGCAGGAGGAACGCCCCGCGCGCGCGACCGATCGCTCCGAACGGCGCCGCGACGACGAGCGCGTGGTCGATCGCGCCGGCGAGGATCTCGCCTGCGTCGATCGACGAGCGGACGAGCGCGAGCGGCGCGTGCGGCGCGGCGTGCGCGGCGTGCGTGGCGTGCGTGGGGGCGACGAACTCGTCGAGCCGCGCGTCGACCGCGCGCAGCGCGACGACTTCCGCCGGCGCGAGCGTGCCGCGGAGTTCGCGCGCCGCCTCGGCGAGGAACACGTCCGCGTCGATCGGCTGCGCGGCGAGCGCGACGAGGCGCGCCGAAACGCGGTCGGCGACGTGCGCGTCCCCGTTCCGCGCGGCTTCCGTTCGCGACGCACCGTCCTCCTCCGCAGCGTCGCCGCCGTCGCGTGCGACCGCGACGCGCGTCACGTCCATCGAGGCATCGATCGCGCCATCGTCGATCGTGCGCGGCGCGGCGTCGCCCTCTCGGATCGCGAGCAGTTCGGTGTCGCCGAGCCGCACGCGGTCGCCGGGCCGGAGTTCGACCGCGCCGACGAGCCGCACGCCGTTGACGAACGTGCCGTGCCGGCTCTCGAGGTCGCGCAGCGTCCAGATCGTCCCGTGCGCGCCGCCGTCCGGCGTCAGTTCGGCGTGTCGACGGCTCACGGTGGCGTCGGTGAGGTGCAGGGCCTCCGTGGAACGGCCGAGGAGCTGCGGCTCGCGCTCCGGAAGCGCGAACGCGCGGCCTCGATCGGGGCCTCTCGTGACGACGAGCGCGAGCATCGCCGCATCGTACTATGCGCCCATGGCCGAGCCGACCTCCGCCGACATGCGCTTCATCGTCCTCCACGGAAAGGACTCGTACCTGATCGTGGAGCGGCTGCACGCGTTCGCGCGGCAGCTCGAGGAGCGCTTCGGCCGCGTCGACCGCTTCGACCTCGACGGCGCGACCGCGCAGGCGGTCGACGTGTTCGACGAGCTCCGCACCTTCGGCCTCATGGCGACGCACAAGCTCGTCGTCGTCGATCGGGCCGATCAGTTCGTCGGAGGCGAGGAGCGCCGCCGCGCGCTCGAGCGCTATGCGGAGGAACCGGTCGAGCACGCGACGCTCGTCCTGCGGAGCGAAGGCTGGCGTCCGGGAAACCTCGACAAGCTCGTCGCGAAGATCGGCGCGGTCATCAAGTGCGAGCCGCCGGGCGCGGACGCCGCGGCCGCGTGGTGCGAGAAGCGCGGACTCAAGCAGCATGGAGTGACGCTCGCTCCCGACGTCGCCGACGCGCTCGTCGAGCGCGTGGGCACGGATCTCGCGCGCCTCGACATGGAGCTCGCGAAGTTCGGCGCGTATCTGGCGCGCGAGCCGGACGGCGCGCGCGTCGTCACCGCCGAACTCATCACCGCGCTCGTCGGGCAGAGCCGCGAGGAGGCCGCGTGGGAGGTGCAGGAGGCGGTGCTCGGCGGCCGTCCCGCGCAGGCGGTGCGGAAGGTGCGCGAGCTCGTCGAGATCTCGCAGGCGCCCGAGCAGCTGATCCTCTGGTCGCTCGTCGATCTCGCGCGCAAGCTGCACGATTCCTCGCGCATGCTCGCCGAGGGCGCCGCCGAGGGCGCGGTCTCGAAGCAGGTGAAGCTGTGGGGGCCCTCGATGGCACCCACGCTGCGCGCGGCCCGTGCGCTCGGTCCGACGCGCGCCGCACGGCTCTTCGCCGACGCGATCGACCTCGACCGCCGGTCGAAGTCGGGCCTCGCGGGCGAGCTCCCGCGCACGCTCGAGGCCTTCGCGAGCGACTTCGCCACCCGCTGCGGCGCGCGGCGGTGACGCCCCCCGCGCCGCGCGCGTGTTCCCGGGCCCGGCGTGCGGCGCGGAATCTGACGGATTGCCCCGCGCGCAGCCGATATCGCAGGCTTGAACGGAGGGAGTCCGAAAGCAGCGGACGCCCCGACGTGTTCTCCCAGGCGCCGGGTCGGACGCGAGTGGTTCGCGAAGCCGGTTTCCGGCACCCTCAGATTCGCGGCTCGGAAGGCCAGGACGGCCTCGAAGGTCGCGAAGTCGTGTGGATCTTCCTCGGGCGGCTTCGAACCGCCGCCCTCGCTGGACCACACGCGACCCGATGAACTCGGATGTGCGCGTCCCGCGCGCATCGAGTGCACCAGACGGCCTCCGCAGCCACGGGGGCCACGAAGAGGATCTTCGCGTGCCGCAGGGCTTCCACACCGACTCGTCCGA
>JBIIYI010000021.1:0-13890 GCA_044346895.1 Phycisphaerales bacterium | reverse complement strand
CGACCCCGCGTTCGGAGGCCGCGCCATCCTGGTGGCGGACGACGACGCGACCACGCGCGGCACGGTGCGCGAGGTGTTCGAGCAGCAGGGTGCGTCGGTGATCGAGTGCGCCGACGGCGTACAGGCGATCCGCGCGATCCGCGAACGCATCGCCTCCGGCGCGCCGATCGATCTCGTGATCTCCGACATCCGCATGCCCGATGCGAACGGCTACGAGGTGTTCCGCGCCGCCAAGGACGCGCGCGCGGATCTTCCCGTGATCCTCATGACGGCGTTCGGCTACGACCCGAGCCACTCGATCGTGCGCTCGAGTCAGGAGGGGCTGCACTGCCACCTCTTCAAGCCGATCGAGATCTCGCAGTTGCTCGAGGAATCGCGCAAGGCGCTCCGCCCCGCGCAGGCCTGAGCGATCACCGCACCCGACCGACGCGGAACGCGCGGCGACCGCGCGTCACGCACGCTGCGCGACGAGCAGGCGCTCGTGGCCGTCCTGATCGCGCACGACCTCGACGCCGCACCAGACGCTCCGCCCGTCGACCTTGCGCCCCTCGAGCTTGCGCACCGCATCGCCGTGCTTCCAGCCGATCTCGACGAGGAGGAGCCCCCCCGGCCGCAGCCGTCGCTCCGCGCCCACGACCACCGTGCGCACGAAGGCCAGTCCGTCGGCGCCGCCGCGCAGCGCGCTCGCCGGTTCGTACTCGCGCACGTTGCGGTCGAGCGCGTCGTACTCGGCGTCCGTGACGTACGGAGGATTCGACACGATCAGGTCGAACCGCTCGTCCTCGGGGATCGGTTCCCACATGTCTCCGACGCGGACGTCGAGTTCCGCGCCGAGACGCGCGGCGTTGCGCGCCGCGAGCGCGGCGGCCTCGGCGACGACGTCGGTGGCGACCACGCGGAACGCGGGTCCGCGCGCGGACGCCTGCGCGGCGCCGGGCTCGGCGACCGCCGCGTGCTCCGGGGACGCACCCTCGCGCGAGATGTCGCGCGCGACGGGAAGCGCCTCCGCTGCGGAACGCGGTGCCACAGCGCCGCCGCGCAGCGGACGGCATCCAGCGCCGTCGGGCCGGAGGATCGCGCGCATGCCGAGCGCGAGCGACACCGCGATGCAGCCCGTGCCGGTCCCGATGTCGAGCGCGTCGATCGAGGCCGCCGCGCCGTCACGCTCCGCGCGTTCGCGCGCCCATGCGAGCGCGCGCTCGACGAGGAGTTCGGTGCAGGGACGCGGAATCAGCGTGCACGGCGCCACCTCGAAGTCGCGACCGAGGAACGGCCAGCGCCCGACGAGGTACTGGACCGGTTCGTGCCGCCCCGCACGCGCGACGAGTTCACGCAGCCGGGTCAGTTCCTGCGGCTCGAGTTCCCGTTCGGGCTCCATGTAGAGGCGAAGCCGCTCGAGTCCGAGCACCGATGTGAGCAGGATCTCCGCGACCGCGCGCGGACTGTCGACCTCGCGCTCGGTGAGGAAGGGCACCATCCACGCGAGCAGGGAGCGCACGGTCCACGGCCCGCGCGACGCATCGCCCGCGTCCTTCCGCTCGGTCGAGCGCGGCGCGTCCGACGCGCGGGTCTCTTCGCGCACCGCGGACTTCGCGCGAACCGACGCGCCATCCTGCGCAGGAACTTCCGCACGGGCTTCCGCGCGCGTCCCCGCGCGTGCATCCACACTGGCATCCCGACCGACCATCGAGGCTCCTTCCATCCGGCGTCCGGTCCGGCCCGTCGGACCGGACTCGGCGGCGCCGGAGTCGATGGGCGCGATGGTAGAGGCTTCTCGGGCGGGCAATTTTCGCGCGAACGCATTCCGCACGGATCCCGGGGCGCGCTCACGACACCCGACGCGCGATTACTTCCAACCGACCCTCGGCACCAAACCTCGGCGATCAAACCTTGGCGCCACCGACGAAAGCACGGAGGGGGATGAGGGCTTGTCGCCCCACCCCCGGTCCCCCCGCTACCATGGCCGCCCCTTGGGCCGACACCCGCACCGCGCGGCATGGCGGCCCCGACCTTCCGGCACCTTCGTTCGCCACTTCGATGAACAGCAGCACCTCGCATCACACGGACGTCCTCGCAGCCGTGCTCGGCTCCGTCGGACCACGGGGAGTCTTCGACCGTGTCGAGACGCTCGGCGACCGCATCCGCTGCCACGCCAAGGACTGCCCCGAGCCGGCCTGGTACGAGCTCGCCTCGACCCCGGCGGGTCTCCTCGTCCGCTTCGCGACGCCCGACCGCTGGCTCAGCGAGTCGATCGAGTCGGATCTGATGCACTTCGGCGATCCGATCGAGGAACTCGTCGAGGAGGAACTCGCGGAACTCGGCTGGCGCGGCAAGGTGCCGACCGTCAAGCACTTCCGCGACGACGCCAAGCTGTACACCTTCGAGAACATGCTGCCGAGCGGGGGCGATCTTCCCGTCGCGCAGTTGGCCGAGAAGTTCCTCCTCGCCTACGAGGCGGCCTTCCGGTCGCTCGGCGATGTCGGAGGTGGCGACGAGGAGTGAGCGGAGCGGCGCGTCCGGCGGCATGTCCGGAGGCATGTGGGACCGCATGAGGGTGCTTGCGTGGCGCGCATGCGCACGCGACGGCGGGATCGGATCAATCGGAGCGCTTCGGCGCGGAAGGCACGTGGAATCGGGATGGCATTGCGCGTACTCATGCTCGGCTGGGAGTTCCCCCCGTTCATCACGGGTGGACTCGGCACGGCCTGCTACGGGCTGACCAAGGCGCTCGACCGCCAGGGCACCGAAGTCACCTTCGTCCTCCCGAAGTCGGTACCCGCCGAGAGCGCGTCGCACGTCCGTCTCGTGAGCCCCGGCTCCATCATCGAACGGCTCCGTCCGGAGGCTGCGGTGGCCGCGGCGTCCTCGGACGCTGCGAACGGCCGCACCAAGCCCGCGGTCGCCTCGCGGATCGGGAACGCGCCCCCGCCGGTTCCCTCGCGGCCCGTCGCGCCCGAGGGCGACATGACCGCGACCGAACGCGAGTCGTGGAGCAGGATCGTCCGCGAGTTCACCTCGACGCGGTTCGTCGAGATCCCCGGCGAGTACGCCTCGGTCTACGAGTCGCACGCCACCGCCACCCCGAACCGCATCGCGGAGAGCGTGCGCATGATGCGCGATGCGGGCTGGAGCATCGAGCGGATCCGCACGCTCGCGAAGGCCGGCGCCTTCCCTGAACTCACGCGCGATCCCGTCGACCACGCGCTGGCGACGGCGCTGCCCGAGACGGCGGATCGCCCCAAGGAGGCAGCCGCCGCCCGAGGAGCCGATGCCGCCGACTACTCCGGCGACCTCCTCGGCATGGCCGACCGCTACGCGCGCTTCGTGGTCGACGCGACGCGCGGCCTCGACTTCGACGTGATCCACGCGCACGACTGGCTGACGTACCCCGCGGGACTCGCGCTTCAGAAGCTCACGGGGAAGCCGCTCCTCGTCCACGTCCACTCGACCGAGTTCGACCGCTCGGGCGAGCATCCGCACCAGCAGATCTACAACATCGAGCGACGCGGCATGCACGGCGCGACGCGCGCGATCGCGGTGAGCATGCTGACGAAGAACGTCTGCATCAACCGCTACGGCGTGCCCGCGTCGAAGATCGACGTCGTCTACAACGGCGTCGACCTCGACCCGGCGGATGCCGGCGTGCAGCCGATCCACTCGAAGGACAAGATCGTCCTCTACTTCGGCCGCATCACGATGCAGAAGGGTCCGGAGTACTTCATCCAGGCCGCGAAGAAGGTGCTCGAGTACATGGACGACGTGAAGTTCGTCGTCGCGGGCTCGGGCGATCAGGCGAGCCGCATGATCGAGATGGCCGCGGCGATGGGCATCGGCAACAAGGTGCTCTTCACCGGGTTCCTGCGCGGACGCGACATCTCGCGCGTCTTCGCGATGGCCGACCTCTACGTGATGCCGAGCGTGAGCGAGCCGTTCGGGATCGCGCCGCTCGAGGCCATGAGCCACAACGTGCCCGTCCTCATCTCGAAGTCGTCGGGCGTGAGCGAGGTGCTGATGCACGCGCTGAAGGTCGACTTCTGGGACATCGAGGACATGGCGGACAAGATCATCGCCGTCCTGCGGCACCCGCCGCTCTCGCGCCAGCTCGTCGAGCACGGCGCCTTCGAGATCCGCGGCATCAACTGGGACGGCGCCGCCACCCGCACCAACCGCTGCTACGAGCGCGCGATCGCGGCCGCGGGCGGCGGGCGTCCGGCGTACTGAGCGCCCCGCGCCGGGCCACCCCCCGCTTTCACGCGATTTCCTGCGGCCGCCCGCCCGCGACGCGCTTCTATACTGCGCGCTTCCCCATGGCGCTGTTTTTCAAGTCGAAGAAGCCCGCTTCCGCTCCCGCACCCACCGCCCCCGCGGCCCCCGGAGGTCGCGCCGTCGCGCCATCCGATCCCGCGCTCGAGGCGCGCACGATCGCGATCGGAACCGATTTCCTGACGCGCGCCCGCGCCGCGAAGACGAACATGCTCGCCGTCTGGTCGGAAGGCCTGATGGACTGGGCGATGCAGGACGAGGCCTTCAAGGTCCAGATCTTCCGCTTCGTCGACTGCTTCCCCACGCTCAAGGACAACGACGCGGTCTACGACCACCTCACCGACTACCTCGCGCAGCCCGGGGTCACGCCGCCGCCGTTCGTGGCGACCGCGCTGAAGGCGGGCGTCCTGATGAAGGGCGTCGTCACCAAGACGATGTCGACGCAGATCACGTCGATGGCGTCGAAGTTCATCTGCGGCACCGACGCGGCCTCGTCGCTTCCAAGCCTCAGGAAGATCTGGGATTCCGGCCTCTGCTTCTCGGTCGACCTCCTCGGCGAGGCGTGCGTGAGCGACGACGAGGCCGAGGCGTACCGCCGCAAGTACCTCGATCTCATCGAGAACCTGCCGTCGACCGTCGCGTCGTGGGGCGCGAACCCGCGCCTCGAGAACGACCATCTCGGCGCGATCCCGCGCACGAACGTCTCGATCAAGATCAGCTCGCTCTCGGCGCGCGTCGACCCGATCGACACCGAGGGCTCGATCCGCGGGCTGCTCGAGGCGATCGGCCCGATCCTCGAGGCCGCGAAGCGCAAGGGCGTGTTCGTCAACTTCGACATGGAGCAGTTCGCGCTCAAGGACCTGACGCTCGAACTCTTCATGCGCGCCTGCGAGAAGCATGACTTCCACGCGGGCCTCGCGATGCAGGCGTACCTCCGCTCGGGCGACGACGACGCGCGGCGCATCATCGAGTGGTCGAAGCGCACGGGACGCCAGGTCACGGTGCGCCTCGTGAAGGGCGCGTACTGGGACTACGAGACGATCAACGCCGAGCAGCAGGGCTGGCCCGTGCCGGTCTGGAGCCGCAAGATCGACACCGACGCAAGCTTCGAGCGGATGGCCGCGGCGTTCGTCGCGTCGACGCCCGCCACGAAGGGCGAGGGCGGCGTCAAGCTCGCGCTTGGAAGCCACAACGCGCGCTCGATCGCGGCGACCCTCGCGGCGATCGAGAAGCGCGGGCTGCCGAAGTCGGCGCTCGAGCTCCAGATGCTCTACGGGATGGGCGACCAGCTGAAGAGCGCCGCGATCGACCTCGATCTCCGCCTGCGCGAGTACTGCCCGATCGGCGAACTCATCCCGGGCATGGCGTACCTCGTGCGGCGGCTCCTCGAGAACAGCTCGAACGAGTCGTGGCTCAAGGCGGGCTTCAAGGACAACGCGTCGGCCGAGCGGCTCCTCGCGAGCCCGCACCGCGCGTTCGATTCGGATCCGGGCGTCGAGCGGATCGCGCAGGGCCCCGAGCGTCACGCGCTCAGCGCGGCACCAGCGGGAATCGCGAACGGCCGCCCCTTCTTCACCGAGCCGATGCGCAACTTCGCCGAGGCTCCGGCGCGCGCGAACTTCGCCGCCGCGATCACGAAGTCGCAGGTCGCGCCGGTCGCGAACGCCGGCACCGCCGACGACGCGAAGCGCGCGGTCGCCGCGGCGCACGCGGCGTTCCCCGCGTGGAGCGAGACGGACTACGCGAGGCGCGCGGGCGTCCTCGTCGCCGCGGCCGCCGAGATGCGCGCGCGACGCGACGAACTCTCGGCCGTGATCGTGAAGGAATCGGGCAAGGTCTGGCGCGAGGCGGACGCCGACGTCTGCGAGGCGATCGACTTCTGCGAGTACTACGCGCGCGAGGGTGCGAAGCTCTTCGCGCCGGAGCGCCTCGGCCGCTTCGTTGGCGAACTCGACGAGCAGTGGTACCAGCCCCGCGGCGTCGCGGCCGTGATCGCGCCATGGAACTTCCCGCTCGCGATCTGCTGCGGCATGACGGTCGCGGCGCTCGTGACGGGCAACACCGTCGTCGTCAAGCCCGCCGAGCAGACGCCATCGATCGCCCGCACCATGTGCGAGATCCTGTGGCGCGCGGGTACACCGAAGGATGTGCTCCACTTCGTGCCGGGGCCGGGTGAAAGCGTCGGCGCCACGCTCGTCCGCGATCCGCGCGTCGCGCTCATCGCGTTCACCGGCTCGAAGGCGGTCGGCCTCGACATCGTGCAGGCCGCGGGCGTCGTCGCGCCGGGCCAGGAGTTCGTCAAGAAGGTCGTCTGCGAGATGGGCGGCAAGAACGCCGTCATCGTCGACACGTCCGCCGATCTCGACGAGGCCGTGCTCGGCGTCCGGCAGAGCGCGTTCGGCTTCTGCGGGCAGAAGTGCTCGGCGGCGAGCCGCGCGATCGTCGTCGGCAGCGCGTACGAGCCCTTCCTCCACCGCCTCGTCGGCGCCACGCGCGCGCTCGTCGTCGGCGACCCGACGAACCCCGGCACCGACATCGGCCCGGTGATCGACGAGGAGGCCGCGCGGAAGATCCGCTCGTACATCGAGATCGGAAAGAGCGAGGGCAGGCACGAACTCACGCTCGACGTCCCCGCCGGGCTCGATGCGAAGGTCGGGAAGCCGTATGTCGGCCCGACGATCTTCAGCGGGGTCAAGCCGGACGCCCGCGTCGCGCGCGAGGAGATCTTCGGCCCGGTGCTCGCGGTGATCCACGCGAAGGACTTCGACGAGGCGCTCGCGATCGCGAACACCCCCGAGTACAAGCTCACCGGCGGCGTCTACAGCCGCAAGCCCGCGCACCTCGCGCGCGCGCGGCGCGAGTTCCGCGTGGGCAATCTGTATCTCAACCGCGGCATCACCGGCGCGCTCGTCGGACGGCAGCCGTTCGGCGGATTCGGCATGTCGGGCATCGGCTCGAAGGCCGGCGGGCGCGACTACCTCCTCCAGTTCGTCGAGCCGCGCGCCGTGTGCGAGAACACGATGCGCCGCGGATTCGCGCCCGGCCTCGAGTGACGCGCGCCCGGCGGAAGCGGTCCGTGCGTCGCGTGAATGCGGTTCATCGGCCGCGTGAATGCGTGCGACGATCGGCGCGTGGAATGCGCGCGACGACCGCCGTGCATGATTTTCACGATCCGTTTTTCGTCGTGGAATTTCTGCCGTGTTTCGCGGGACCGGCGTCGCCTCGCCGTAGAACTGCGCGCATGCAGCGGATTCTGAGCTTTGCGTTACGGGGGATCGACGCCCTTCCGGTCGAGATCGAGTGCGACGAGGTGCAGTCGGACGGCGGCGCCACGGCCAGCGGACCCGACGAGCGTTCGTCCACACCGGGGATGTCGATCATCGGCCTCCCGGATGCGTCGGTGCGCGAATCGACGCACCGCGTGCGCGCGGCGCTGCGCAACTGCGAGCTGCCGACGCCGCGCGGCCGATGCACGATCAACCTCGCGCCGGCCGATCTCCGCAAGGAAGGACCGGTCTACGACCTCCCCATCGCGATCTCGCTGCTCCGGATGCAGGGTGTGATCGGGGAGAGCGCCGATCCCCTGCTCGCGAAGTTCGGCCTGGCGGGCGAACTCGCGCTCGACGGCGCGGTGAGGCCGATCCGCGGCGCAACCAGCTTCGCGGCGTTCGCCCGCGCGCAGGGCCTGCGCGGCGTGATCGTGCCGCTCGAGAACGCGCCCGAGGCGGCCGCGGTCGAGGGACTCGAGGTCTACGGGGTCGGCGACATCCGCGAGGCGCTTGGGTTCGTGAACGGACTCTACGACCTGCCCGTCGAGCGCCCTCCGGGCGCGTGTCCCCCGCCCTTCGGTGCCGCGGTCGACTTCGCCGACGTGCGCGGGCAGGAGGCTGCGAAGCGGGCGCTCGCCCTCGCGGCCGCCGGCGGCCACAACGTGCTCCTCATCGGCCCGGCGGGAAGCGGCAAGACCATGATGGCACGGGCGCTTCCCGCGATCCTGCCCCCGCTTTCGACCGACGAGTCGCTCGACGTGACGCGCATCTACTCGTCGGTCGGTGCCGTTCCGCGCGGCGCGGGCCTCATCCGCGAACGCCCGTTTCGCGCGCCGCACCACACGGCGAGTTCCGCGGCGATCGTCGGCGGAGGCACGATCCCGCGTCCGGGCGAGGTCAGCCTCGCCCATCACGGCGTCCTCTTCCTCGACGAACTGCCCGAGTACCCGCGCGTCGCGCTCGAATCGCTGCGCGAGCCGCTCGAGGACGGCTTCGTCACCATCGCGCGCGCGCAGGGCACGCTGCGATTTCCTGCGCGGACGATGCTCGTCGCAGCGATGAATCCGACGCACGCGGGTGGGTTCGCGGCGAGCGTCGCGGAGCGTCGTGCGCAGGAGAAGTACATCGGCCGACTCTCGGGTCCGCTGCTCGACCGGATCGACCTCCACGTCGAGATCCGCGCGGTTCCGTTCGCGAGCCTACAGTCCGCGCGCGCGGGAGCCTCGAGCGCCGACCTGCGTGCGAAGGTGCTCACCGCGCGAGGCCGCATGGAACTGAGGCAGGGGCGCGATCGGCCGAACGCGCGGCTCGGCGGGCGCGAGCTCGATCGGCACTGCGTGCTCGACGACAACTCGCAGCGGCTTCTCGAGGGCGCGATGCAGGATCTCGGCCTCTCCGCGCGCGCATACGACCGGATCCGACGCGTCGCGCGCACGATCGCCGACCTCGACGGGTGCGAGAGGGTCGCGGAGGAGCACGTCGCGGAAGCGATCCACTACCGCGTGCTCGATCGCCTGCGGGGCATGCAGGGGGTGGCGTGATGCCCGTCGGCGACGTCGCGCGATCGACCGAGGTCGGGCGGTTGCAGACCGCGTCGGCCGAGGTTGGACGGGGACGCGTTTCGTTCAGGAGGACGGACCGCCCGGTCACACGGGCTTCGCTGCGGAGCATCATCGAGCGCGAGGAGTCACGCGGCCCGCGCGGCGCGACGTCAGATGCCCCCGCGGTCCTTGCGCCGCACCCGCTTGAAGCCGCTCGGGGCACCGTCCGCATGCTCCCAGACGGTCACTTCGACGGTCTTGCGGCCCCATGCGATGGCCTCGCGATGCGTCGGGAACAGAACGTCGAGTCGATTGCCCTTGATCGCGCCGCCCGTATCGAGGACGGGGACCACCGCACCGCCGTCGTAGCCCGGCACGCTCACGAGCGAACCGAGCGGAAGCACCTTCGGATCCGCGGCCACGAGGCAGCCGCCATTCACCTGCACCGAATACCCGCTCGCGGTGATCCCATCGGCGCTCGCGCCGCAGCTCCGCGCATCCGGGCTGTAGGCGGTGACCACCATCGACATCGTTCGGATGGCGCGCAGCGGACGCCCGTCGAAGGTCGGCGTCGGCGTCGAACCGGTCTCACGAACCGCGTCCGGACTCGCACCGGTCCTCGCTTCGGCGACCTCACTTGCGCGGCCTGCATGCGCCCGACTCGTCGACATCGCGTCGCTGCGACCGACGCGTTCGACGAATCGCTCGATCGACCACGGGGCGAGCGGAGCCGTCGAACTGGTTCGTGTCCCGGCCGGTCGTTCGACTGCGCGCGTCGATGGCCGTGCGGGCTCCACCCGGGACGAACTCTCCGCCGTTCGTCCGGTCGCCACGCCCAGCCCGACGAGGACCGCCGCTGCGAGCATCCCGACCGCGAGCGTCCGATGCGTCGCGGAGCCCGGGCGGACCGAGACGCAACCCTTCGAATGACCGCGGAGCGCGATGCCCGATGCCGTGGGATCACCACTCCTCCACGATGGAGGAGTGACGGCCTTCGATCGGTTCGGGGTACTTGTCATGACCTTGGACCGTGTCGACCGAGTCGACCACCGCTCAGCCCTTCCTACGCACGCGCTCGATCGAGATCCTGCGTCCGATCGCCGAGCGACGCATCACGCGACCAACCTGAAGATCCGCGCTGCGCCCCGTACCACGCCCCTGCCGCAAATCGGGCCGCGACTCGGGCCGCGACTTGGGCCGCAAATCGGGCCGCAAATCGGGCCGCGACGTCTCTCTCGAGCCTCGCCCTCCGGGGACGCGCTCCCATCCGGCGCGGGTTCCGATCGAACGCTCCCGCGTGGCGATCGTCTGCTCGACCGATCCCCGAAAACACTTCGTCCATCCCCGAAGGCTCCGTCCGGCGCGGGGAGCCCAGAGGATAGGCGAACCCTCTCGGAAGGCGAGGCGGTTCCAACCTCGACCCGACCCAACCTCGACCCGACCCAACCTCGACCCGACCTCGACCTCGACCCAACCTCGACCCGACCCAACCTCGACCCGACCTCGCTAAGGCGCGACCCCACGCAACTCCACGCAACTCCACGCGGCACGACCTCGGATACCGGCTCGCTTCCGGAGAAGCGGGAAGCGCGACAGGACGTTCACCAGGTCGCGGACATTCCGGCGACTTGTCGGTCGCTCCGTCACGACCCGCCGTCCGCGGCAGGATGAGGGATGCTCCGAGCGCCTGCCCTCGGCGAGAATTGCCGTTTCCTCCAGCGTTTCGATGCCGATCGGCGCCGTGCGGCGGCCGCGTTTCGGTCCTGCATCCCGGCGAGACCGCTGAAGATCGTCGCTCCGCTCCGCTCCGGCATCCGGAGGCGAGTCGGGGCCTCCGCGAGGGGACCTTGGTCGTGGCCGTCGTCGTGGTCGACGTCGTGGCCGTCGTCGTGGCCGTCGTCGTGGTCGACGTCGTGGTCGACGTCGTCCTGGTCGCGTTGACGCGCCGCCAGGCAGTCCGCTGGAAAGCGCCTCCTCACCGGACGTGCTAGCGTGCCCGTTCGGTGGACTGGTCCCCCATCATTCTCGTCGCCATCGCAGCCATCGGGCTTGTGGGCGGCACCCTCGGCGGGCTGCTCGGCCTTGGAGGGTCCGTCTTCATCATCCCGACGATCACGATCCTCCTCGGACCGAACTACCACCTCTACCAGGCCGCGGCGCTCATCACGAACGTCTGCGTGGCGGCAGCCGCAACCCGCAAGCACCGCGGTCGGGGCACGATCCGCACGGATGTCGTGCCGACGATGTCCGCCATCGGCGGCTGCGCCGCCCTCCTCGGGGTCAGCCTCAGCAACACGGTGCCGACCGGCTGGCTCCACATCGGCTTCGGGACGTTCGTCTGCTACGCATCGGCCGCCGAACTGCTCGCGCTTGCGCGACGCAAGCCCGATGCGCCCGATGCGAAGGCTGGGGGCGCCCTCTGGATGCTCGCATGCTGTGCGGGAGGCATCGCAGGCTTCGTCTCCGGGCTCCTCGGGATCGGCGGAGGTGCCGTGATGGTGCCGATCCTCCGCAGGTTCGGGCGGTTCTCGCTGAAGCAGGCCGTGGCCTCCTCCGCATGCGCCATGATCCCGATCTGTTTCGTCGGAGCGATCTGGAAGAACGCGAGCATTCCCGCGCTCGAAGCCGCCGGAAGAACCGAGGCGACGCTCTCGGACTCGCTCGGGCTCGCAGCGGTCCTTTCGCCGGCGGCGATCGTGGGCGCGACGATCGGCGCCGCACTCATCTACCGACTCCCGGCCGGAGCGATCCGCGCGATCCTCTCGCTCCTGCTTGCCTACGTCGGCGTGCGCATGGTGATCGCGGGACTCGCGGACTGATCGCCCGCATGCACGCGCCATACGAGCGCGCCGGTCGCCGGAGGATTCGCGCCCGGCGCCAACGGACCTCGCTTGGCGAACGCGGTCAGCACCGCCGCAGCGCGACGCGGGGATTTCGCCACGGCGCCACGACGATGGATGAGCGACGATCCGAGCGCATCAGCGACCGAAGCAGCCGGTGGTGCCCTTCGGGACCCATTGCCCGAACACCGCGGTCTCCTGCTGCTTGCTGTTCGTGTAGATCGTGAACGGGATGTACTGGACGCCCAGCGTTCCCGGTTGCGGCGTGACCTTCAGCTTGACGTGCGTGACGCTACCCTCGCGCTCGCTGCCGACGAGTTCGACCCGCGCCACGCTTGACGAACTCGCCGCCGTGATCACGCGCTCCGCCTCGGGAAGATCGCCGATGTCCACGACGAACTCGTGGCTGGCGCCCTCCTCGAGCCGACCGAAGGTGTGCCGGTAGTCGGTGAGACGCAGCATGGGACGCGGGAGCGTCGAGCGGTGCCGCACGAAGAGGTCGATGAGCGGCGCATCGTCGCGGTCCGTCTCGATCACCCAGTACCGCGGAGCGACCCCGTTCGGGAAGTCGCGCGCGAAATCCCACTCGATGAGGTACTGGTTGCGCGGTTCGTCCTTCTCGGCGTCGAAGCCGACGATGTGCGCCTTCTTTCCGCCGACCGAGCAGATGCGGAACGGCTTCTTGTCGATCGACTCCACCACGATCCTGCCCGTCTGCGGTTGTCCGTCGACGGCGTTGATGTAGGACGGACTGATGCGCACCGGAAGCGAGACCTCGTTGACGAGCGCCAGCTTGACCACCTCGGTGTAGCCGTCGATCAGGATCTTGATCTCGGCACGCTTGATGCCGAGCGCCGACTGCGCCGTCATCGCGGACTTGAGTTCGAGGAACCCTCCGACCGGAATCTTCTGGCCGGAGATGTCGTTGATCGTGGTGCACTTGCAGCCGGGCTGCACCGTGAGCACCTCGAGTTCGCGGTCGCCCGTGTTGATGAGCCGGACCGTGCCTTCCGAAACCTTGCCGGGCGCGATGATGCCGAAGTCGAGCACCGGCGGATCGAGTCGGAGCGGCGGCGGACCGTCGATGGCCTCACCCTCCTCTGCCGGGGGTTCCTCGGCAGCGGAAGCAACGGGCGGCTGGGCGTTCTGCGTGGCGCCGGCGGCCGTCTCCGACGGAGGCGCCTTCTTCGCGGGCGCGGAAGCGTCCTGCATCGGTGCGACGGCCGAATGACGAGGTCCGACCGCCGAAGCCTCACTCGCCCAGATCGATCCAAAGGCAAGAAGGGCTGCGCCGAGAAGCGAGAAGCGAGTGGCGGTACGGGGCTGGGTAGGCTCGGTCATGATGGTCTCGAGATCGGAATCGCGAATCGGGCGAGGTTCGGCTTCGCGCATGGCGATTGTGAAGCCGGACGGACAGGATACATGGCTCAACCCCCGGTTGGTCCACGCGAAGCGCGGCAGACGTGGTTGAGCGCCGGGGATCTCTTAGGTTCCTCGGGCGCCGCCGGGCCGCGTCGCGCCGGGTTGGGGTTCATCGGTCTCCGTCGGGGAGTAGGAAAGGCCACACGCGGCCGCGGAGCCTTCCTGCGCATCGTCGGAAGGCACGGCGGAAGGCACGGCGCACGGCGTACCCCCTGCCGTGTCGGGCGTTGCGGACGTTGGCGCCGCCGCCAAGGTTGGGTCGGGACCGCGCCGATTCCCGCGATCGCGTCCGGCCCGGTCGGGTGCGACGGCGCCCCAAGCGGCCCTCCGGGCGGCCTGCAACAGTGCCTCCACCCTTCCGGATTCTTCCGACGGGAGGCTTTCGCAGGGTTGGGAGAGCAATTCCAAGAAAAATCGTCTCGGGCATTTGCATGCGGAGAATTCCGGTGCACATTGTTGCTGAGTCGAGTCGCAAGACTCCTCCCAACAAGCCCTTTTCCCTCCCTCCGCCCCCGACTTCGGTCGGGGGTCTTTCTTTTTCCCAGGGTCTTTATT
>JBIIYI010000020.1:0-13983 GCA_044346895.1 Phycisphaerales bacterium | reverse complement strand
CGTCCGGCAAAACTGCCGAAACTACCCGGCCCACCATGCCGCGCGCCGCGACCCCACTTCTCGTTCTCGCCATCTCCGCTTCCGCGCTCGCGCAGAGCGGGACGTCCGACCGCCCGGGCAGCACCACCGAGACGGCATCTGCGCCGCAATCCCCGACGGCGCCCGCGTCGACGGACCTCGGCGGTTATCGCCTGCCGCTCCTCCGCGAGGGAAGCGTGCTCTCCCGAGTCATCGGCGACCTCACGCAGGACCCGGACGAGAAGCTGTGGCTGTTCCGACCGACGGCTCCCGAATCGAGCGGCCTCCGCCGCGAGTTCGTCCTGCTCCCGTCGCCGACGCTCGAGGACATGCTCCAGACCGTGCGCGTGTCGGCCGTACCCGTCGAGTTTGAGCTGACCGGCCGGGTGTTCATCTTCCGTGGGCGCAACTTCCTTCTCGCGGAACTCGCGCCGCCGATCGTGCGGTTCGACACCGAGCCGGGAACGAATCCCGGAACGAAGCCGCCGGCGGCGACCACTCCGCGCGAGACGCCGAGCGGCGACGGCAAGTTCGTGCCGCCGAACGCGGTCGCGAAGCCGGGCGACGCCCGAAATCAGGACGAACTCGAGGACGATGCGGTCGCGGACATCGAGCGCAGGCTCGAGGAGCGCATCGGGCGCGCACCGACGCGTCGCGTTCCCGAGAAGGTCGGTGCGCAGCCGACCGCCGCGCGCGGCGAGGGTGGCGGACAGGGTGGCGGACAGGGTGGCGATACCGCGCAGGCTCCGGTCGCGAACGGCGAACGCCTCGCGCTGCGCCGCGGACGGCTCCTTCGCGATCCGCAGGCGGGATCGTGGCGCTTCGTGCCCGAGCAGTTCAGCGGACGTGGCGACGTCTCGCTCGAGATCCTTCCCTGCCTCCTGCTCGAGCAACTCGAGCGCTCGGCACGGGAGAGCGACGCGCCGCCGGTGATCCTGCTCTCGGGCTCGGTGCTCGCCTTCGAGGGGCGAAGCTATTTGCTCCCGACGAGCTTCCGCATCGCGCGCGAAGGTCGCGGACTCGGCGGCTGACCGACCGGAACGCATTCGATGCCCCCTTGAAGTGGACGTGAAGTCGACGCGGAGTCGACGCGGAGTCGACGTGAAGTCGACGCGAAGTCGACATCAGTTCCACATCACGCGGAGATGGCGACGCCGGTGCTCGTCGCCGCGCGCTTCGTCTTCTCAACGCGCAGCGCGCGCGTCGCTCACGCCATCCACGCCGCGAGCAGCGCCGAGAGATCCGCCGCGCCGACCGAGCCGTCGCCGTCGATGTCGCCGACGCCGCTGCCACCCCAGTTCGAGAGCAGGAGCGAGAGGTCGGCCGCGTCGATCATGCCGTCGCCGTTCAGATCCGCGGGGTTCGAGGAAGGCGCCGGACCGAGCGTTCCATCGGCGTTCATGCGCGCGCCGTAGACGTCGCTCGCGCCAGTCGAGGCACCGCCCTGCCAGAAGAGGAGCGAGCCGTCGGCGGGCGCGGCGGCGGCGGCAAGCCGGTACTTCACGCCCGAGTTCACCGCCACATCGACCGTCGATGCGACGGTGCCCTTCGCCGTGAGGATGCCGCAGCGGATGTTGTCCTGCGTCGCGCTCGGCGAATCGTCGTAGAAGCACGCGATGCCGCCGTTGAGGGTGGCGGCGGTCGCCCACGTGCGCGAATAGGTCGTCGCGAGCGGCGCAACCGCGGCGCCGTTGTCGCCCCACTGGCGGACGCCACCCGCGAAGCACTGGCCGAAGATGCCGTAGATCGAGGAGTTCGGCGTGTGCTGCGACCAGAACACGTAGAGCCGGCCGTCGGCACCGAGCACCATCGAGGGCGACACGCGCTCCGTGGTCGAGGTCGTGGTGACGGCGACGCCGTTGGTGCCGTACTGCACCGCGCCCGCCGCGTTCACGCGCTGCGCGAAGCACTGGAGCGGAACCGTCGAGTACCAGGTGAAGTAGGCGCCGCCCGCGCCGTCCGCGATGAACGCCGGGAAGTTGCCGAACTGGAGCGAGCCCGTCGTGAAGACGCTCGTTCCGATGGAGGCCCACGGCTTGGTGCCGTCGCTGTTCACGCGATGCGCGCGGAGGATCTTCGGTCCGCTGAACGTCGTGTACCGCACGCAGGAGACGATGATCGCGCCGTTCTCGGATGGCTTGAGATCCGCGCAGAACATGCTGGCGCTCGTCTCGTTGAGGAGGACGCCCGTCGCGAACGATGCGTTGCCGCTCGCGTCGAGGCGCTGCACGCGCGTCGAGGATCCCTCGATGAACGCGACCCAGATGAAGCCGTCGCTCGCGACGGTGACGCGGCCGACGCTTCCGCCCGCCGCGAAGCTGACGGTCTTGCGCCAGCGGATCGAACCGTCGGGCGCGATCGCCGAGCAGATGATCGCGCTGCCGACCTCGTAGGCGAGGTAGGCGTTGCCGTCGGCGTCGCTCGCGAGGCCGTAGTCGGTGGTGGATGAGTTGGTGCGGTCCTCGACGAGGATGTCGGTCGACTTCCAGACGAAGGCGCCGTTGGCGTCGAGTCGCGCGAGCCTCACGTCGTACCCTGTACCCGAGAAGTAGCTGACGTAACTGCCACCATCCGGCGCCGGCACCGCCTTCGGCTGGACGTCGTCGGTGCCCGTCGCGCGGATCGCGAGCGGCGCCGCGGCGTCGGTGGCGTAGTCCGCATGCGCGGAGACCGGAAGGATCCCGAGACCGAGGAACGCGCCGACGACGGAGAGGCAGATGCTTCGCATCCGCACAGGATGCCCAAATCCACGCGCCACACCAATCTCGGACCTGATTTTTCGAACAATGACCGCTGCGTGGAGGCGATCTCCCGCGGCGGAGCCCGTCGTGGGAGATCCCGGGCTGGTTCCCCGGGCTGGTTCCCGGGGCTGGTGTACGAGGCCTGATTTCCGGGGCTGGTTCGGGAGGTGACGCGACACCGGCTCCGGCGCGGGTTCGAGCGGGCTCGATCGAATCAGCGCGAATTTCGCATGCCCGTCGGGAATCGGACATCCCAAGCCACGCTCCTTCCGGACTCTGCGACGAACGCCTTCGAGATGAGGATCTGCCATGCGCGCTCCACTGTCGGCTCCGGCTCGGGATTCCGCCTCCGTCCTGCACACCTCCCCCCGACTCGGCGCGGTTTCCGGTCGCGGCGCCAGCATCACCGCGCTTGCCGCGGCACTCTGCCTCGCGACCACCCTTTCGGCCGGGCAGCTCGAGAAGTCGCCGCCGAAGGGCGCGCCCTCGGCGTCTCCCTCCGGACGACCGTCGGCTTCGCCGAATGCGCGGCCACAACCAAGCGCGCGGCCGAGTGCACCGACGATCGCACCGAGCGCCTCACCGAAGGTTTCGCCCGGCGCGTCGCCGAGATCGCCAACGCAGTCGCCGATCGTCCGACCGGAGAGTCCCGGCGCGAAGCCCTCCACGCCCATGCGCGGCGACGACGCGCCCATCGCCAAGCCTTCGGCTCCTGTCGCGAAGCCCCGCGTGCCCGAGGCGAAGCCTGCGACTCCCATCGCGAAGCCGCGCGTGCCCGAGGCGAAGCCTTCGGCACCTGTCGCGAAGCCTTCGACGCCAGTCGCGAAGCCCGTCACGCCGATCCGCGGCGATGACGCACCCATCGCGAAGCCTTCGACGCCAGTCGCAAGGCCCGTCACGCCGATCCGCGGCGATGACGCACCCATCGCGAAGCCCTCGACGCCAGTCGCAAAGCCCCGCGTGCCCGAAGCGACGCCTTCGACGCCCGTCGCAAAGCCCGTCACACCGATCCGCGGCGACGACGCACCCATCGCGAAGCCGCGCGTACCTGAGGCGAAGCCTTCGACGCCCATCGCGAAGCCGACGAATCCTGTCGCGAAGCCCGTCACGCCGATCCGCGGCGATGACGCGCCCGTCGCGAAGCCGCGCGTACCTGAGGCGAAGCCTTCGACGCCCATCGCGAAGCCGACGAATCCTGTCGCGAAGCCCGTCACGCCGATCCGCGGCGATGACGCGCCCGTCGCGAAGCCGACGAAGCCCACCGAATCACCGACGCGGCCGCTGCCGACGAAACCCATCGATCGGGGAAGCGGCGCGACGACTTCGACGAAGGGCGAGATCCCGGCGCAGCCGACGACGCGAAATCCGACCAGGACTCCGCCGAAGGAGCCACCGACGCCGATCGACGCGGGCGGCGGTGACACCATCGGCGGCACGGACAAGCCGCGCGGCGCCGGACCGAGCGGCGAACTCGATCCGCCGACGACGGCGCTTCCGCGGCGTCCCGCGCAGTTCGTCGAGAACGAGGTCTACGGAGTTCCGGTGGGCAACGCGCCCACAGGCGGTCCGCTCGTGCACGGAGGCGGCACGGCCGTCGTCAACAACGGATCGGGCAACACCACCGTCGTCAACAACACGGTCTACAACAACTACAACCAGTACATCAGCAACGTCTCGCATGCGAACGGCTGGTACTCGGGCGGCGCGTGGTCGAGTTGCGGCCCCTGCCCGGTGTGGCAGCCCTACCAGTGCTCCGACGGACTCTCCGTCTCAGTCGGCTTCGGAAGCGGCGGCTTCAGCTTCGGATTCTTCTACGGCTCGAGTTGCGCTCCGCTCTGCTCGAGCTGGTGCAATCCGTGGTGGGATGGCTACGCGTCGTACTGGACCTGCAACCCGTACTACGGTTCCGCCGCGTGCGTCCCGTGGCGCACGCGCTGGTACGCGCGCTGGAATCCGTGCTGGGGCTACGCCTACGACCCGTGCTGGACCGGATGGAACTGCTGGCCGCGCCCCGTCTGGGCGACGACGTGCTGGTCGCCATGCGCGTGGCCGGCGTACACGCCGTGCTACACGTACGCGCCGGTCGTCTGCGCGACGATCGTCACCGCTCCGGTCGTCGTCACCACCGCCGCGCCGGTCGTGCCCGTCGCCGCGCCCGTCGTCGTGCCGCCCCCGGCGCTGCCGAATCCCGACGCGCTCTGGACCTTCCTCGCCGAGGGATACGACGACGACGCCGAGCGCGGCTTCGTCGAACTCGCGATCGCCGCGCCCGGCGAGAGCGCGTGGCGCTACGGACAGGGCTTCGCGCGCGCGTTCCGCGGCGAGACGGCGTGGGCTGCGGACAAGCTCCGCGAGGCGATGTACCTCGATCCCTCAGGCGTCGAGCGCACTTCAGCCGATCCGCGCTACCTCGCGCGCCTCGACGCGCTCGAGCGATCCCTGTCGCCGATCGCAAGCGGACCGACGCCGTCCGTCGACGCGCTCCTCGTGATCGCCGCGAGCCAGGCGGGCCGCGGCGACCTCGCGGGCGCCTACTTCACCGCCACCACCGCACGCGCGGAAGGCGATCGCACCGCCGGCACCGCGGCGTTCATCGCATGGCTTGAGGACAGACTGCGCCAGCGGATCTGAGCGGCGTGAGCCTGATTCGGTATCGCGCGAGCGTGCACTGATACTCCCGGCGTCACCCGGTCCACGCGGAGAGGAGTCCCGCGAGGTCGCCGCCGTCGACGGCGCCGTTCCCGTCGAAGTCGCCGCTGCCCGGCAGACCCCAGCGCGCGAGCAGCGTCGCGAGGTCAGTCGCGTTGACCTTGAAGTCGCCGTTGAGGTCGTACGGATTCGGCGGCGCGGGCGTGAACACGATCGTCAGCTGCGGGCGGACCGCCTCGACGGTCGCCTCGCGGCTGTCGAACCGCTTGACCGACTGGAGCGTGGTCTCGTTTCCGATGACGCACCAGCCGAAGTTCTGCGCGGGCTGGTTGACCCACAGCTGCACGTCGGCCACGAGCCCCGCCGTCGACGACCACGTGTAGAAGCCGGTCGCCCCGACGTTGCGCGTCGCGCTCGCCGTCGCGTTGAACTCACCGCCCGGCGTGGTCCACGACTGCGCGGTTCCGTAGAAGCGGTGCAGCCAGGTCACGTCGTTGGGCGCGCTCGGCGCGCCACCGCCGCCGAAGGCCTGGCTCGCACCTTCGCCCCACGACTTCGTGAAGCGCTTGAGCGAGATCGGGTACTGCGTCGTGAGTCCGACCGCGGAGCAGTTCATCTTCAGCGTGACGCTCGAGATCACCGAGCCCGGCGGGATCGACGAGAGATCGAAGCGCAGCGCCCCGCGACGGAGCGTGCTGCCGCCGTTCACACCGACCCTGCCCGCGAAGAAGTAGGTCGCGAGTCCGGCGCTGAACGACCCCGACGAATCCTCGATCAGCGTGTTGTCGGCCGCGGGCACGAGCACGATCTGATCCGCCGGAGCGGATGTTGCGGTCGCGAGAACGGCGGCGGCGAGGACGATGCGCGGGAGTTGGGCCATGCGGTTACTTCGAGTGTGCAGCGGTTTCGGAGTCGCGCAAGGAGCGAAAGCCTCGCTCGCGACCATCTCGGCGCGCCGAGCGCGTTCGGTCGAGTCGGAAAACATGCTTCGAACCGGGCTATTCAGCCCCGATCGCATCTGGCGCGCGCGCATCAGCCCCACGCGCATCAGCCCCACGCGCCTCAGCCCCACGCGCCGAGCAGCATCGCGAGGTCCTCGGCGCCGACGACGCCGTCGCCCGAGATGTCCGCGCTGCCCGCGGTGCCCCACTGGCTGAGGAGCGTCGCGAGATCCGCGGCATCGACGTCGCCATCGCCGTCGAGGTCGGCCGGATTCGACGAGCCCGTGACCGTCACCGACAGCGTCAGCGCGAGCGTGCGCACCGCCGCGCCCGGCAGGTTCTCGTCGCTGGTCGTGATCGTCACCGCCTGGTTGTACATGCCCGGCGCGCGTCCGGTGGTGTCGAACGAGAAGCGGAGGTTCGTCGGCGCGGCGGCGACGTTGCCCTCGGTCACGTCGACCGACGCGAACGGCGCCGCGACGGCGCTCGCGCCATCGATGTCGAGCCGCGCCATCGCCGTGGTGTAGCCGCGGTTGTGGACGGGCACCTGCATCTCCTGGACGCCGGTATTGGCTCCGAAGGTCGCGGTCGCCGTGGTCGAGGTCGCGTTCGTCTTCGCGCTGAACGACGGGTTCGACGGGAGGAGCACGGTGCCCGTGATCGTGCGCACGATCGTGGGGTTCTGCGCACCCTCGACCGTCGTCGTCACCGTGGCGGTGCCGCTGATGGTTCCGGCCGTCGCCGTGCCGACCGCGAGGTTGACGGTCGTCGACCCGGGCGTGAGCGCGGCCGTGATCGACTGCGAGCCGACGAGTCCCGTCGAGCCGACGACCGACGCCACGAGCGGCTCGACGCCGAGCGGATGCACGACGTTCGCCACGTTCGACACCGCGATCGGCACCGTCACGCCCGTCGCGTTGCGGATCACAGGCCCGAACGTCGACGGCGCCGTGACCTGCATGATCGGCGGGACCTGGTAGTCGGCGAGCACCGGCAGGTGGTCGCTCGCGTCGAAGAGGACGTCCGCGAGCATGTTCGACCGCGCGACGTCGCCCGGGTAGTACGAGTTGTTGCCCGCATTGATGGCGAGGTTGTAGTGCGCGCCGTCGTTGCCGACCGTGCGGTAGCTGCCGGGGATCAGGGCGAAGCCGTCCCCGTCCTGCACCTCCGCGGTCGAGAACTGGAAGTCGAAGCGATCGTCGCATCCGCCGCCGACGAGCGTCCCGGTGATGTCGCGCGGCGACTGCGTGTGCTTGAGCGCGCCGCCCGCGCCCGTCCAGTCGGCCGAGCCGAGCGGATCGAAGCACTGCGCGTTGCCCGCCGCGACCATCGTCTGGTACGCCGCCTCCGAGTTCGTGTAGAGGTTGTAGTCGCCGACGAAGATGATGTGCTGGCCGGCGCCCAGCGCGTTCGCGTTGCTGCGCAGCGCCTGCGCGCCCGTGTTGCGCTCGGCGGCGTCGGCGCTCGTGTTGCTCGCCTTCAGGTGCGACGAGTAGAGGTAGAAGCGCGCGGCCGTCGACGAGTAGCCGTCGAGGGTGAAGAGCCAGCGGTCGCTGTTGCGCGACGCGCCGGTCGCGATGTCGACGTGCGCGGAGACCACCTCGTCGAGGAGGTCGTTCCGGTAGTAGACGCACTGTCCGCCGCCGGCGCCGTCCTCGGTGCCGCTCGTCGTGAAGGTGGCGCGCACGTAGGGGACGCCCGGGAAGGACGCGGCGATGTGGGTCTGGAGCGCGGCGAGGTCGGCGTTGCGCACTTCCTGGAAGGCGAGGATCGCCGGCGCGACCGCGAATCCGAACTTGTTGTCCTGCGCCATCTCGGCGAAGGTCGCCCGGAGCGCGTTCGGGTCGCCGGCGAGCTTCGCGATGTTGTAGTTGACGACGCGGACCTGCGCGGAAGCGGACGACGCCGCGCAACCGGCGAGAAGGATCGAGCCGGCGACGAGCATCCGTGCGGTGAGTGGCCTGGTTCGGATCATCATGGAGTTCTCGATGCTCTGCTTCGGTCGGTCCTTCGGACACCCCTGCCACTCCGGAAACCCTGCCGCTCCGGAAACCCTGCCGCTCCGGAAACCCTGCCGCTCCGGAAACCCTGCCACCCGGCGCGCGATCGGGACGCGGGGGGACGCTCCGACGTCTCGGCATAGAGGCGCCCCCGCGTTCTCGGGCGCGGCGAATTGGGACCGACACCCGGGACACCGGAGGTCGGAATGTAGGTCGCCCTTGCGGATTGTGAAGAGCGGACCTCCACAATGGGCCGCAATGATCCGTCGGGACCCGCTCCGAGGTTCCGAAATGCCGTCGACAAGTCCTGAAACGCGTGGCTCGGCGACCGGGAGCCCCCACCGCCGCGGGTACCATCCCGACCCCCGCAATACCGCGGGATCGGAGCCCACATGCGACTCATAGCCCTCGCCGCCGCGCTCACGGTCGCGGCCCCCCTCGCCGCCCAGCAGGTCAACCCGGAGGTCTTCACCCTCGACAACGGGATGAAGTTCCTGCTCCTTCCCCGCACCGACCAGCCCAACGTCATCGCGGCGGGCTGGGTCGCCAAGGTCGGCTCGGTCAACGAGCGGCCGGGGATCACGGGCATCAGCCACTTCTTCGAGCACATGATGTTCAAGGGGACCGACACGATCGGAACCTCGGCGCCGGAGGCCGACGCGAAGTACCGCGACGCGCAGAAGTCGCTCCGCGCGCGGATGAACGCGATCACGTGGACCGAGCAGTACCGCCGCTACTTCAACGGCGAGATCGCCGATCCGTGGAACCCCGACTTCGACACGCCCGAACTCGCGCGCCTGCGCGCCGAGCTCAAGACGCTGATGGACTCGCAGCAGGGACGCCTCGGCGCCGACCGCATCGCGGAGCTCCAGTCGGCGCTCGCGTCGGCCGACGCCGACTCGAAGCCGCGCATCGAGGCCGAGATCGAGCTGCTGAAGGCGCAGCAGGAGGCCGCGCGGTCGGTGGTGAAGGACGAGTTCGACAAGGTCTACACCGGCCAGGGCGGCTCGGGCATGAACGCGTTCACCTCGAACGACGTGACCTTCTACTTCATCAACGTGCCGAGCAACAAGTTCGAGCTCTGGGCGTGGATGGAGTCGGACCGCCTCACGAACTCGGTGTTCCGCGAGTTCTTCTCCGAGCGCGACGTCGTGCACGAGGAGCGCCGCCTGCGCACCGAGAGCACGCCGACGGGCATCTTCCAGGAGCAGTTCGACGCGATGTTCTGGCAGTCGTCGGGCTACTCGTGGCCCGTCATCGGCTGGACGAGCGACCTCAACAGCTACACGATGGAAGAGGCGATGAAGTACTGGGACATCTACTACCGCCCGAACAACCTGTGCGGCGTGGTGGTGGGCGACTTCAACCCGAGCGAGGTGAAGGACACGATCACGCGCTACTTCAGCAGGCTCGATCGCGGCGCCGTCGCGCCGCCGCCGGTGGTGACGCTCGAGGTGCCGCAGCTCGCCGAGATGCGCATGAACGCCGAGTGCGACTGCCAGCCGTCGGTCGAGGTGCGCTACCACACGGTGCCGTTCCGGCACAGGGACTCGTACGCGCTCGACGTCCTCTCGTCGATCCTGAACGGCCGCACGGGCCGGCTCTACAAGTCGATGGTCGAGGGCGGCGAGATCGCCTCGAGCGCCTCCGCGCAGCAGGACAGCCGCAAGTACGGCGGCGCGTTCAGCTTCAGCGCCGAGGTGAAGGGCGACGCGACGCCCGCGCAGCTCGAGGAGGCGTGGTACGCCGAACTCGGGAAGCTGCAGGACGAGCCCGTCGGCGAGACCGAGCTCCAGAAGGTGAAGAACCAGTTCGCGGCCTCGAACTTCCGCCGGCTCGAGAGCAACTTCTTCCTCCTCGTCCAGCTCGGCTACGGCGAGGGCCTCGGCGCGTGGGAGGAGATCAACGACGGTCCGAAGCGGATCGACGCCGTGACCGCGGCCGACGTGCAGCGCGTCGCGCGCGAGTACTTCAAGGAGACGAACCGCTCGGTCGCCACCTACACCCGCAAGGCGGGCGCGGCCGCGCCCGTCGAGGACGAGGCGCTCGCGGCGCTGCCCGCGCCGATGCAGGCGCAGGCGCGCGCGATGGCCGCGCAGATCGCGAAGGAGACCGACGTCGCGCGTCTCAGGGGCGCGCTCGAGCAGATGGGCGCGCAGGCCGCGCAGGTGCCGCCGCAGATGAAGCCGATGCTCGACTTCATGGTGTCGAAGATCGAGGCGCGCATCGCCGAACTCGAGAAGAAGAACTGAGCGGGAAAGGACCCATCCACATGAAGATCACCACCCTCATCGCCGCCTCGCTCGTCGCGACCGCGGCCGTCCCCGCCTCCGCGAACGACCTGCCGAAGCGCCCCGAGGACATCGCGTTCAAGCCGCTCGTCTTCAACGCGCCGAAGGCGGCCGAGTACCGGCACGTCCTCTCGAACGGCGTCGTCGTCTTCCTCGCGCCGTCGAAGGAGCTCCCGCTCGTCGACCTCTCGATGACCTTCCGCGGCGGCGGCTACCTCGAGCCCGCGGACAAGACCGGCCTCGCGGGCATGACCGCGTCGCTCATGCGCACGGGCGGCACGAAGGCGATGGCGCCCGCCGACGTCGACGAGCGGCTCGACTTCCTCGCGACGAACCTCGCGGTCGGCGCGCGGGAGACCACGTGCTCGGCGTCGATCGACACGCTCGCCGCGAACTTCGACGAGAGCCTCGCGATCCTGATGGACGTGCTGCGCATCCCGCTCTTCGACGAGGCCAAGACGAAGATCGCCGTCGACGAGGCGATGGAGGGCATGAAGCAGCGCAACGACGACGCCGATCCGATCCTCTCGCGCGAGTGGGCGATGGCGATGTACGGCGAGGACCACTTCGAGGCGCGGCAGCCGACGGAGAAGTCGATCCGCTCGATCACGCGCGACGACATGGCCGCGTACGCCGCGAAGGTCTTCAACCCGGCGAACGTCGTCGTCGCGGTGAGCGGCGACTTCGAGCCGAAGGAGATGCTCGCGAAGCTCGAGAAGGCCTTCGGCGACTGGCCGAAGGGCGAGCGCATGCCGGTGCCGCCCGCGCCGACCGCGACCGTGAAGCCCGGCGTCTTCCACGTCGAGAAGGAGATCCCGCAGGGCAAGGTGTACATCGGCGCCCGCGGCATCACCCGCGACGACCCCGACTACTTCGCGGCGCTCGTGATGAACGAGATCCTCGGCGGCGGCGGGTTCACGAGCCGCATCATGAAGACCGTGCGTTCCGACGAAGGTCTGGCGTATTCGGCGGGCAGCCAGCTCGACGCCGGCGTCTACTACCCGGGCGAGTTCCGCGCGGCGTTCCAGTCGAAGAGCCCGACGGTCGCGCTCGCGATCAAGCTGATCGAGCGCGAGTTCGAGAAGATGCGCGACACGCCGGTCTCCGCGGAGGAACTCGAGGTCGCGAAGAAGTCGTTCATCGAGACGTTCCCGCGGGCGTTCGAGTCGAAGCCCGCGATGCTCGGGATCTTCGTCGCGGACGAATGGACGGGCCGCGATCCGATGTACTGGCAGACCTACCGCGACAACGTGTCGAAGGTGACCGCCGCCGACGTCCAGCGCGTCGCGCAGCGGCTGCTCGACATGGACAGGATGGCGATCTACGTCGTCGGCGACTGGGACGCGATCCGCATGGGCGACGCGACCGGGCGCGCGAAGATGGCGGACTTCTTCGACGACCAGTCGACGGAGCTCCCGCTGCGCGATCCGATGACGATGGAGCCGATGCGCTGAGGAAGCAATCGCGCGCAGCGCTCGCCTCCGGCGCCGCGGCGCCGCAGAACGAAACGAAGTCGGCCGTTCCCAAGGCGCTTGGGACGGCCGATTTCGTTTCAAGGAAGTCGTCTTGTGGAATTCGTCGTGCGGGACTCGTTCCGAGGATTTCGTCAGGGGAACCCGCGTGGAGATTCCGCTTCGGGGACGGTGCTGGTTCGGTGCTGGTTTGATGCGGGGTCGGATCCGACCCGAGCGCTCGATGACCGCTCCGCATGAAGCCCCGTCCCGCGACATGACCGGCGTGGACCGGTCAGTTCGTCCGCGAGACCTCGACGGCGGCATGCGCGCCCGAGCCCCACACGTCACTCTCCCTGCGAATGCCTGCGGGACGCCAGTGCCTCGCATCGATCACCCCATCGAGCCAGGCATCGAGCCAGGCATCGATCCGCGGCATCCCGGAGTGGATGCCGTCGGCGCTTCCAAGCCCATCGAAGTCGACCCAGTAGCCGCGCGCGTACGCGGAATACTCGAGGCCCGGAAGCCTGTCTTCCCGGAACACCTCGACGCAACCCGACTCCACGTCGAGGCAGGATCCGTTTCCGAACTCCTGCGCCGACCGAAGCGCCGCGACGGCGGACGCCGTGCCAGCGCCCCCTCCCGACACGACGCTCGCGAGCGCGGACGGCGACGACGCCACAAGTGCCGCCGTGAGGGCAGCGCCACGAATGCCATGCACCATTTCCAGTGTCTCCCTCTGAATCGACCGGATGTTTCCGATCGTGCCTCCGCGCGGCTGCCCGTGCGGAACTTCCCTTCCGGCTCTTCACGCACGCCCCGACGCGTGCGTCCCTTCGCGAGGCGGACAGGGAACCCATCTCTCGACCGCCGCCTCGCCGGGGGAGTGTGTCACGAAACCATTTCCCCACAAACGGGAAGACCCTTCACGAACCGAATTTGAACGGATTCCATCGAGGTCGGGTGCGGGTCCGAAAATGAACGCGGCCTCGGATCGCTCCGAGGCCGCGGACTCTTCCCCATGCTCGACGGTCAGGCGGCGCGCGGTCCTTCAGGGCGGCCGCCATGACCGGGATTGGCGTGATCGTCGAGTTCGCGCCGCAGCCGCTCGAAGGAGAGCGTCATGCGGTCGAGCGCGGCAAGCGCGTCGTCGGTCGAGCGGCGACGGCCGCCGACCGGAAGCTCGCGAAAGCAGGTTGGAAAGGGCAGCGGCTTCGGAGCGTCGTCGAACGAGCACTCTTCAACACCGTCGATCGACGAAGATCCGACGAGCCTGAGTCTTGCGATTCCGTGCATGACTGCTGCCCTTTCCGGTGCCGATCCGTGGCACCCTGCAGGAGGCTCATCGGGCCATCGAGGAGGCGACTTGGGAAGAGGTTGCGAATTCCGTGACAACCGGCAAGATCGGCCCATGCATCCCGGCGGGTCGATAAGCGGGTTTCACCCGACGTCGGCATGCGCCGCGCGACGCGCGAACCAGGCCATCGCCGTCGCCGCGGCCGCCGCGAGCAGCGTGAACGCCCCGAGGATCGCGCCGGCCCGCCAGAGGCGGGTGGGATCCGCGATGTCCTCGGCCTTCGAGAAGACGGTGCGTCCCACCTCCTGGCGCGCGTTCGCGATGCCGACACGCAGCATGTCGCTGCGGCGATCGGGACGGCGGTTGATCTCGGCGACCGCGGAGGTGGCGACCGCGTCGAGCGCGGCCACCGTCGCGTCGCCGCCTTCTCCGGCGAGCGCCACGCGGACGACCGAACCCTCGGCCGACACGCTGGCGCGCCCGGCCAGGCCGGCGACGAGCGCGGCGGCTTCCTCGCGGCTTCGGCCGCGTTCGACGATCCGCGACGCGACCGCACCGACGAAGGCCTCGTCCGCGAGCGCGCGGCCGAGTTCGT
>JBIIYI010000297.1:0-4216 GCA_044346895.1 Phycisphaerales bacterium | reverse complement strand
GAACCACTCGCGATATCGCATGAATCGGGCACGCCGTTCTCATTGCAGTCGGCGGAGGCGCCGCCGGTGATGTCGCACGCGTCTGGAATCCCGTTCGCATTGCAATCCTGCGCCGCGCCCGACGCGATCTCATCGAAATCGCAAAGCCCGTTGGCGTTGCAATCGTCGCTGAAGATGTTCCCGCCGAGGTCGACGTACGCGCCCCACGTGTTGTTCGGTACGTTGCGGCAGAACCGCGTCGAAGCGATCCGCGAGGGAGCGCTTCCGATCGTCAGCAGGCCGCCGCCGAGGCTTGCCGCGACGTTCGTCTCGACAACGCAATCCACGAAGTCGATCGCGCCGTCGTTGTACACGGCGCCACCGGCTCCGAGCGCGACGTTCGCAAGGAAATCGCACCGCTCGACGCGCACCGCGGCGCCGCTTCCGTCGATACCCATCGCAGCGAGCGCGCCGCCCTGCAGCGCCTCGTTGTCGATGAAGTCGCAGTCGATGAACTGCGGCGCACCGCCGAAGCTGGCGACCGCGCCGCCGTTCTGCGTGGCGACGTTCGCGACGAAGACGCAGTTGCGCACGACGGGCGACGCGAGCGTCGCGACGAGACCCGCGCCGTTGTTCGCGCGGCCATTGCGAATCGTGAAGCCGTCGATCTCGACCAACCCTGGTTCCGCCGATCCGAGCGTGAGGCAACGCGCGGACTCGCCGCCGTCGATGAAGGTCGCCGCCGCACCGGCCAGCGAACGCAGCACCAGCGCGCGACCCGTGAGGTCGACTGCGCCGTGCGTGCCTGCGGCCACAAGCACCGTGGCGCCGTTGGGAGCCGCGTTGACGGCCGCCTGAATCGTCGCGAAGCCCGTGCCGCCGACGACGAACTCGCCCGCGCATTCGTCGGGCCTGCCGTTGCCGTTCAGGTCGGTGGAGGTGCCCGCGGCGAGGTCGCAGGTGTCCGGCTTGCCGTTGCCGTTGCAATCGGCGGCGCCCGACGCGATCTCGCACGAGTTCAGGATGCCGTCGCCGTCGCAATCGAGCGTCGGATCGGCGGCGAGTTCGCAGGAATCGATCGCTCCGTCGCCATCGCAGTCCGCCTGCGCACCCGACGCGATCTCGCAGGAATCAGGCAGATTGTTGTCGTTGCAGTCGGCCACGCCGCGCGTCCGCACGATCGTGTGCGAGCCGCCCGCCGCGATGTCCGCACATGCCCCCGCGTCGAGAGGAATCGTCAGCTGGCCGAAATCGTTCCAGCCCCACGCGACCACGGTGCCGTCGGTCTTCAGCGCGACCGTATGCAGCCCGACCCCTGCCGCGATCCTCGCGACGCCGCTCAGATTGGCCGGCACCGCGCGCTCGTTGAAGAGATTCGATCCCCACACGACGACCGTGCCATCGGTGCGAAGACCAACCGTGTGATAGCAACCGGCGGTGATGCCCTTCAATGTGCCTACATTCGCCGGAACGGTCGTCTGACCAAAGTTGTTGAGACCCCAGCAGACGACTGTTCCGTCGGCGCGACGCGCGACAGTGTGCGCTCCACCGCAGGCGATCTCCGCGACGTTCACGAGACCCGACGGCACCGTCGACTCGCCGCTGGCGTTGCGACCCCAGCAGACGACCGTGCCGTCCGCGCGCAGCGCCGCGGTGTGGCTGCCACCGGCCGCGACCCTGACGACACCCGCAAGCCCGGTCGGAACGATGCACTGCCCCGACGAGTTGGAACCCCAGCAGACGACCGTGCCGTCGGCGCGCAGCGCCGCGTTGTGGTCGCAGCCCGCGGCGATCTGCACGACGCCAGCAAGCCCGACCGGAACCGTCGCCTGCCCGAATGCGTTCGCGCCCCACGCGACCACCGAGCCATCGGCCCGCAACGCGAGCGAATGACCGCAGCCCGCCGCGATCTGCCTGAGTTCGCCGAGCACGTACGCCGGCGGCGCATCGAGCTGGCCGAGGTCGTTGTCGCCCCACGAGAGCACGCTGCCGTTCAAGTCGCACGCATCAGGAATGCCGTTCGCGTTGCAGTCCTGCTGGGTGCCAGCGGCGATCTCGTCCGCGTCGCACACGCCATTCTCGTTGCAGTCCTGACTGAAGGTGTTGCCGCCGAGGTCGACGACCGCGCCAAAGATGTTGGTCGGCGAGTTGCGGCAGAACTTCGCCTGCATCAGTTCGGTCAGCGAACCGGCTTGCGTCCAGAGCCCGCCGCCGACCGCTCCGGCGGTGTTGAGCGCCACCTCGCTCTCGCGCACGCGCAGATTTCCAGCGTTCGCGAGACCGCCCCCTGCCCCACTGGCGCTGTTCTCGACGATCACGCAACCCACGACGAGTACGAGCGCGTCGGTCTGATCGACCTCCGCGTGGATCGCGCCGCCACGCACCGCTGTGTTGCTGCGGAACTCGCTGTCAAAGATCGTGACGTTCGAATCGAGCGCCGACACCGCGCCGCCCACGTTCGTCGAGACGTTGTCGCGGAAGACGCATGCACGAATCTCAAGCGTCGCGCCGACCACGTTCACCGCCGCGCCGTTGCCCGCGCGACCGTTGCGAAGCGTGAACCCTTCGATGAGCGACGGTCCAACACCCGAGGTCACGAAGTTTACGCAGCGCAACTCGCCGCCGCCGTCGATGAACGTCGTCGCCGCGCCTGAGAGCGACTGCAGCGTGATTTGACGACCGCTCAGGTTGACCGGGCCGTAGACGCCTGCACCAACGCGAATCGTCGCGCCATCGGGTGCCGCGGTGATCGCCGCTTGGATGTTCGCAAAGCCCGAGCCACCAACGATGAACTCGCCGCTGCACTCGTCAGGCTTGGCGTTCGCGTTCAAGTCGGTCGACGTGCCGGACGCGATGTCGCAGGTGTCGGGGACGCCGTTCGCGTTGCAGTCGACCGCGTAACCCGACGTGATGTCGCACGCGTCGGGCTTGCCGTTTGCGTTGCAATCGGGTTGCGCGCCCGTGCCGATTTCGCACGAGTCGAGGAGACCGTTCGCGTTGCAGTCGGCGCTCGTCGGGAGGCCGTCGAAGCGAAGACGCATGCGAATGCCACCACCCGCGCACTGGGCCGCATCGACGGTTCCGGACGCGACGATCGCAACCGTCAGGCTTCCATCCGCCACTAGCGCGTTCAGCGCCGGCACAGTGAAGGACTTCGTCTCGGTGTCTGGCGTCGCCGGGCAATCGGTTCCGCCTGCCACGAAGAAGAACTCCTGCGTGCCGCCGTCGACCGACACGCTGATGAACTCGTTCGATGATCCGAGATCCGACGTCGCTTCGAAGATCATCTGAGGCGTGCCGCGATACGACTTCGGGAGACCCGTAAACGTGTAGTTGACGGGGAAACCGTTCCCGAACGGCGCGAGCAGCGGCGACGCGAGATCGACGATCACTGCGCCTTCGCAGATGTCCGCCAAGCCATCCGCGTCGCAGTCGGCAAGCGTGCCGTTCGCAACTTCGCAGGCATCGCCGATGCCGTTCGCGTTGCAGTCTTCCTGCCCCGGGTTCGCAATCGTCGGACAGTTGTCGGTGTTGTTGAGGACGTATCCCGCGGGCTGCGCGCACTGGGTCAGCGTGCCATCGACTGCGAAACCGAAGCCGTCGCCATCGACATCGTGGTACCAGACGGTGTTCGGGTTGATCGCGGCGTCGCCGTCGTTGCAGTCGAGGTTGTTGGAGACGTAGCCCGGCGGCGGCCCGGCACTCTGGGATGTGCCGCTCGCGGCCGATCCAAAGCCATCACCGTCGACGTCGCGATACCACGTGACATAGGAAACGCCATGAAGCGTCACCGTTCCGGTCCAAGCGCCACTCGTTCCCGCGGCTCCGTAACCGTTGCCAATCCATGAGTTCAGCCCGGAACCATCCATCACGATTGGTGACGTCAGGTAGACGGTGCCTACTGAAGGTGTGCCGACGGCGCTCGAAGCGCCGTTCGGCCACAAGTAGCGCTGCGTGGCATTCAGGTTCGAAAAACCCCCGACCTGCAGCGCACCGCCGGTGGAGAGCGCTCCGCTGTCGAGGTAGATGCAGAGGTCGTCGCAATACGTGTACGCGGTCGACGCCGTCAGCACGACATCGATCGAGACATGGGTGAGAGTCCCCGTCAGCAATCCCTCGGACGCAATCGGCAAGAAGTTGAAGCCCGTGAAGACCTGGTTCTGAAGCGGATAGGTGACGTCCGCGTTCGCAATCCCCGCACCGACGAGCGAGACGGCGCCCGCAAGCCCGAATCCCA
>JBIIYI010000296.1:0-4235 GCA_044346895.1 Phycisphaerales bacterium | reverse complement strand
CGACGGACTGCGCTACGCCTTCGGGGCGCCGGGCGCGAGCTCGAACGCCGGAGCGGTGTACAGCGGCGTGAACACGTCGGGCACGACGTTCGCCCTCTCGAAGCTCGCGTTCGCCTCGACCGTCGCCACAGCACAGGCGGGCGAGGCGCTCGGCGCGAGCGTCGCCATGACGAACGCGGGATCCACGCGATGGATCGTCGCCGGCGCGCCGAACTTCGACTCGGGAACCACCGATCGCGGCCGCGTCCTCATCTGGCGCAACGGCACGATGCACCAGGCGATCACCAATCCGGTCTCCCAGACCAGTGCGTTCTTCGGAAGCGCCGTCGCCATCGAGGCGTACACGGACGGCACGGTCGACCTCGTCATCGGCTCGCCCCGCTTCGACGCCACCGTCGGCGGCAGCACGGTGATCGACTCGGGCGCGATCTACATCTACCGCAAGGCGCCTCTCGCGACGACGTTCTCCATCCTCGTCGGACCGACGCAGCACGGCACGCCCGCCGCCCAAGGCGACTACGGCGCACGCCTGTCGCTCAAGAAGTCGCGTCTCGCGATCGGCTGCCCCGGTCGGGCGAATCCACCGCTCTCGAATGCGGGCGCCGTGTTCGCATGGACGCGCTCGTCGGCGGGCGTCTGGAGCGCGGTGGCGGGCGGTCTCGGCGGCAGCGACTCGAACGAACTGCTCGGCGCAGGCGTCTCGACGAACGGCACCAGCATCCTCGTGGGCATTCCCGGACGGTCGGCCACGGGCAACCCAAACGATCCGGTCGGACGGGCGCAACTGCTCGATGTGAGCGGTTCGGCGCTCGTCGTCGCCCAGACCTTCAGTTCGACCGACAGCCGACGCGGTGACGCGTACGGCTTCGCCGTCGCACTCGGGACCGCGACGAACAGCCCGACCGTCATCGGCTGCAGCACCGACGCCAACGGCGACATCGGAAGCGCAGGCAGCGCGTACGGATTCCTCAGCCCCGAGAACGCCTGCGCGAGCGACATCGACGGCGACTTCGACATCGGCGCCACCGACCTCTCGCTCCTCCTCGCGAACTGGGGCGTGACGGGCGAGGACGCCAGCGGATTCGACATCAACCTCGACGGCATCATCGACGCCGGGGATCTGTCGCTCCTGCTTGCGAACTGGGGAGGCTGCGGGCAGTAATCCGCGGCCGCGAACCACGCCCGACCGTGGCCGGAACGCGCGATCCGCGGGACCACTTCGCCCGACGCGAGGTCCACGACCTTGACTCCGCACGGTTCTCGGAGCAGACTGGCTTCATGAAGTCGGCGCGCCTCGCCCCAGCCTGCCTGCCCGGAGTCGCGCGCGCGCTGCATGCGCCGGCGGCGTGCACGGCCGCGCTGCTCCTGGCGATGCCTGCGCACGCGGGCGAGATCGAGCACCCCGGCGTGCGCGCCTGGGGGAGCGTCGCGTTCAGCAACATCGAGCGGTCGACCCACGTCGCGCAGCTCTCGATCGGCGAGAACCACACGGCAGTCCTCCTTCCCGACGGGCGGGCCGCCTGCTGGGGGGACAACAGCTACGGCCAGTGCCTCGTTCCCTACGGCACGCAGACCTACCAGCGCATCGAGGCGGGATACCGCCACACGCTCGCACTCCGGTCGAACGGCACGCTGCAGGCGTGGGGCGAGTCGGGCTTCGGGCAACTGCAGATCCCGGCAAATGTCGGCGCGGTCGCCGACATGGCCTGCGGCATGCGGCACAACGTGGTCGCGCGCACCGATGGCACCGTGCTCTGCTGGGGATGGGCCAGCGAAGGGCAGACGAGCACGCCGCCCGGACTGGCGGGAGTGGTGCAGGTGGCTGCGGGGATGGCCCACTCGCTCGCACGACGTGCCGATGGAACCGTCGTCTGCTGGGGAAGCAACCTGAGCGGCCAGAGCACGGTGCCCTCGGCTGCGGTCGGCATCGTCGACATCGCCGGCGGCATGCTGCACTCCCTGGCGATCCGACTCGATGGCCGTGCGCTCTGCTGGGGCAACAACGACTACGGCCAGTGCGCGACGCCGTCCGGACAGGGTGGTTTCACCGACATCGACGGTGGCGCGGATCACACGATCGCGCTGCGGACGAGCGGTGCCGTCGCCTGCTGGGGCTACAACGGACTCGGCCAGTGCTCGGTGCCTCCGCTCCCCCTTCCGGCCGTGCGCGTCGCCGCGGGAATCCAGCACTCGTGCGCGCTCCTCTCCGACGGTCGCATCGTCGCGTGGGGTCGCGGCGAGATGGGGCAGCTGTTCACGGGCGTCGAGATGGCCGCACCCGTGCAGGCGGCCGCGGGATTCGCGCACTACGTCTTCGTCGACGAGGTGGGCGACGTGCACGGCGTCGGCTCGAATCTCAGTGGCGAATGCGACGCGCCCGACATCGCGCATCCGCTCGCGATCGGTGCCGGGGCGCGCCACTCGGCCGCGCTCCTCCCCGACGGAACGGTGGTCTGCTGGGGGAGCGACAGCCTCGATCAGTGCTCGGTCCCCAAGGGCCTCGTCGCGACGGCGATCGACTGCGGCAACTTCCACAACCTTGCCATCCGCGCGGGCGGCTCGGTGGCGGCGTGGGGATGGAACCTGTACGGACAGTGCGACGTGCCGCGATACCTGACGCACGCGGCGGCGATCTCCGCCGGCGAGAACAACTCGCTCGCGATCGATGCGGAAGGCATGCTTGTGACGTGGGGCTCCGACACGTACGGCCAGTCGTCGCCCCCCTACTCGAGGCTCGGCGCGATCTCGATCGCGGCCGGCATCCGGCACGGCGCCGCGGTACGCGCGGATGGGACCGTGTACTGCTGGGGATGGAACTACTACGGACAGTGCGACGTGCCGGAGGATCTGGGCCCGGCGGCGGAGGTCGCCGCCGGATATGGACACACGATGATCCTCGACCGTCTCGGATTGGTGCGGGTGTGGGGAGACGACGATTTCGGCCTGGTCGCCCAGTCGGCGACGCTTGGAATCTCGCGCGACATCGACTCGGGCACTTTCGCCGCCGTGTCCTTGATCGCACCCTGCTCGACCTCGCCGGACGGAGCCGACGTCTGCGGCTGCGGGCCGTTCCAGATCGACGGCAACTTCGACGGCATTCCCGACTGTACGGCCCGGCGGTTCGGCGACCTCGACCTCGATGGCGTGATCGGCGCCGGCGACCTGTCGCTGCTCCTCGACCACTGGAGCGAGGAAGATCCGCCGCTCGGCGATCTCGACCGCGACGGCTTCGTCGGAGCATCGGACCTCTCGCTTCTCCTCCTGCGCTGGGGAACCGCGATCGGATGAACCTCGACAACCCGGCGGATCGCGATGAGAATGCCCGGATGGAGCAGTCCGCCTCACCCCGAGCCGTCGACACGCCCCGCGTCTCCGTCGTGATGGCGACGCGCAACCGCGCGCCGCAGGTCGCCCTGGCGATCGAGTCGTTCCGCGCGATACGCACCGGTCACGCGTGGGAACTGATCGTCGTCGACAACGCCTCGACGGACGGAACGTGGGAGGTGATCGAGTCGGCGCGGCGGGAACAGGCGCTGCAGTCGCTGCGGCTTCCCGAACCCGGCCTCTGCCGCGCCCAGAACGCGGGCGCACGGCTCGCCCGCGCGGCGATCATCGCCTTCATCGACGACGACTGCTACCCCGAGAACGACTACATCGATCGACTGGTCGAGGCGTTCGACGATCCGCAGGTCTCCTTCATCGGCGGCAGGGTCCTTCTCCACGATCCGCAGGATCTCCCGATCACGATCCAGACGCGCGAGACCCCGATCGAACTGCGTCCCGGGACGCCGCTCGAGCCGGGCCTCATGCATGGCGCCAATCTCGCGTTCCGCACGGACGTCTTCCACCGCGTCGGCGGCTACGACGAGCGGCTCGGGCCGGGCTCCCCCTGCCGATCCGGCGGCGATTGGGAACTCATGCTGCGCACGCTCGCCGAAGGCTTCGCCGGTCGATACGACCCGCGTCCGACCGTGCGGCATCACCATGGACGGCGGCGGCTCGACGAGCAGCGCTCGCTCGAGCGTCGCTACGACTTCGGGCGCGGCGCGGTCTACATGAAGACGCTCCTCGCGGGTGGAGCGCATCGCGCGAACCTCTGCTGGCTGCGCCGTTCGATCCGCGAGACGATCCGCGCCCCGCGACGCGATCTTCGCAATGTGCGGGCCCGCGGCCGCGAGCTGATGGGCGCGTGCCGATTCCTCCTCGCGAGCGGTTTCGGCGGCCGATCCGCCTGA
>JBIIYI010000027.1:0-13018 GCA_044346895.1 Phycisphaerales bacterium | reverse complement strand
AACGCGAGCCACTTCTCGTGGTTCGACGCGAACTTCGCCCGCGCGGCCTTGTCCGCGGCGCCGCACAGCCCCTCGCCATCGCACATGATGAGCTCGCACTTCGCACCGAGGTCGTCGCAGCGCTTGCGGAACTCGCCGCCGAGCGTCTTCTCGCCGATGCGGCCCGCGTAGAACTGGTTGACGAGTTCGATGCGCGTGATGCCGAACTCGTCCTTCGCGATCCTCGCGAAGTCCATCGGATCGGCCGGATCCTTCGCGCGCTCCTCGGGCTTGCCGAAGCCGAATCGCCGGTGCAGCGACCACTGCGCCAGCGAGATCGGATTCGAAAGCGGCGGCGCACCCGTCTCGCTCGGTGAAGCAGGCTGCGCGCCTCCCGTCGCGCCGTCCTGCGTCGCCGCGAACGACAGCGCGTTCGGCGCGAGCGCCGCCAGCGAGGCGAGTCCGAAGAGTCCGAGGGCGTCGCGACGGTTCATGGGAGTTCTCTCGATCGAAGTGCGGTCGGAGGCGAGGGCGGAGTTGAAGGCGAAGGCGGAGTCGCGGGTGTCGGAGAAGAGGCACCGCGACGATTCGGCCGCGACCTCGCGCACGCTACCACGGCGCGTCGCACGAGGTATCTCGCGGGCGAGGCGCCCCCGCGGGCGACGCCCGCCCGACCTTCTACACTCCCACCCATGCCCGATCCAAGCCCGCGGTCCGCCCCCTCGAGGCAGCGTCGCCGCCCGGCGCTCGCCGCCCTCCTCCTCGCCATTTCGACGGCCATTTCCTGCGATGTCGCGGACGACCCGTCGCAGGAGCCCGTCGGCAGGCACCACCACCGCAGCGAGGAACCGGAATCGACGCCCCCCGCCGCTACCGACGATCGAGCGAAGGAGCATCGCCACGCGAAGGAGCACGGGAAACGGTCGGACGGAAACGACGGCGAAGCACCCTCGACCGACATCGACCCGGCGGCGGCGGATTCGAAGCCGTCCGGTTCAGCATCGACCCTCGCGACCGACCGAGACGCCAAGCCCGGCCCTGGCGTCGCCTGGTACGTCACGCTGCACGATCAGGGCGCACGCGATCCGGTGACGGGCCAGGAGAGCGTGCTCGGATTCGGTGCGAGCGGGCGCGCGGCGGGCGGGGTCCTCTCGAAGGTCCCCGACGACGACGGCGCGCTGCAGGATCTCCGCGGGATGCTCGTCCTCGCCGACCGCTCGCTCCTCGTGATCTCCGCGTGGAAGCACAACACGCAGATCCTCAGGTTCGGCCCACCCGCGGACGACGCGCGCCGGCCGTTCCTCGAGGTGTTCACGCGCTCGGGCGACGACAACCCGCTGCTCGTCCATCCCTACGCGATGGCGGTCGCTCCCGACGGATCGATCCTCGTCTCGAACCAGGACTCGAACACCGTCACCCGGCACGGCGCGCCCGGGAGCGCGAACTCCGGCAAGCCGCTTGGTCTTGACGGATCGCCCGCGCTCAGCTCGAACGACGCCGGCTTGGTCGTCCCGTCGCACGAGATGACGAAGGACGGCGTCAAGGAGGTCCGCGGCATCGCCGTTCTGCCCGACGGAACGCTCCTCGTCGCCGATCGCGGCAAGGGCGAGGTGTCGCGTTGGAGCCTCGCGACCGGCGAGCGGCTCGGCACGATCGCATCGAAGGCGGACGGCATCGAGACGCCGATCCAGCTGCTCGTCGCGCCGGACGGCCGGACGCTCTACATCAGCGACAACAAGCGGAACGAGGTGTTCACGCTCGCGCTGCCGGACGGCAAGCCCGCCGTCTTCATCGGCGGAGATGCGCAGATCGACGCGACCAGTTCGCTCGCGATCCACGATGGATACCTCTACGTCGGCAGCCGGAAGGCGCGCGAGATCCTCCGTTTCCGGCTGTCGGACGCGGCCCCCGATGAGAAGCCGTTCATCGCGGATCTCCCCGACAACCCCGAGTTCCTCATCCTGAATCCGACGGAGACCGCGCCATGACCAACGCAACCTCTGCTTGCGCGTCCGTTCGCGCGTCCGTTCGCGCATTCTTCCGCGCATTCTTCCGCGCATCGCTCGACCGCCTCGCGCACGCGCGCGCAGCGGCCGTCACGGGCCGTTCGAGCAGCCGGCCGATCCTGCCGCTCCTCGCCTGCGCATGCGCAGCCTCGACTTCCATATGCTCGAGCGTCGCGGCGCACGGCGCGGAGGAACTGATCCCGAAGGTCGCGGTCATTCCGTCGCTCGTCTCGGAGACCATCATCGATCTCGATGCCGTCGAGATTCCGACGATCCACGCCGCGTCGATTGAGGACGCCGTGCGGGCGGAAGGCTGGATCCACGCGCGCGAGCGCTTCCTGCAGATGGATCTCGCGCGCCGCGAGGCCGCGGGCGAACTCTGGCAGCTCGTCCCCGCGGCCAAGCCGCGCGACCTCGACACGCTGCCGCTCCAGCTGCGCGACGCGGCCCGCCGCGCGCTCGCGGCGCTTCCCGCATCGCAGCGCGCGCTGCTCGACCGCTACGCGGAAGGCGTCAACGCATTCCTCGATCGCGAGACGCCGTTCGAGTACCGCATGCTCAAGGTGAAGCCCACCGCATGGCGCGCGGAGGATTCGCTGCTCATCCAGCTCGGGATGGCTCGCTACCTCGACGGGTCGCCCGGCGCGGATCGCGCGCGCACGGCGCTCCTGCGCGCGTTCCCAGCCGAAACGGCCGCATTCCTCGCGTCCTCGAGCGGACCGCTCGATCGGTCGATCGACGGCTCGCCCCTCCCCGAACCGCCCGCCATCCCGGACGCGACGCGCCTCGACTTCCCCGCGTCGCGCGCGCGCGCCACTTCCGCCGGCGACGCCCCGCTCGCCCCGGCACCGCGCGAGATCTCACCCGGCTCGAACGCCTTCGCGGTCGCGGGGTCGCGCACGAAGGACGGTCGCGCGATCGTCGCGAACGACATGCACCTGATGCTGACCGCGCCGGGCATCTGGTACCGCGTGCGACTCCTCTGGAAGACGGACGGATCGGAGGAGATGCTGGAAGGCCTGTCGCTGCCGGGCGTGCCGCTCGTCGTCCAAGGTACGAACGGCCACGTCGCGTGGGCCTTCACGAACCTCACGGCCGATCTCGCGGACCTCATCGTGGTCGAGCCCGATCCAGCCGATCCCACCCGGTATCTCACGGCCGAGGGAAGCGAGCCGTTCTCGACGCGGAACGTCCGCGTCGGGGCCGGCGGCGCGGCGGAGGACGTCGTCCTCCGATCGACGCGCTACGGCCCGATCGTCGAGACGCGAACCGACGGCACGATGCTCGCCCTGCGCTGGGCGCACCTCGTCGAGGGCGGGCTCGATTGCGGCCTCTTCGCGCTCGCGAGCGCGCGTTCGCTCGACGAAGCGCTCGACACCGCGAGGCGCTGGAACGGACCGCCGCAGAACTTCCTCGTCGCGGATCGCACGGGACGCATCGGCTGGACGGTCGCGGGCGCGCTCCCCGATCGCGCCGCACGGACGCCGGGCATCGTCGCGTGGCGCGACGCGCCGGAGTGGCGCGGCGTTCTCGACCCGGCGAGGAAGCCCGTCATCGTCGATCCCGCGGAGGGAGTGCTGACGAGCGCGAACCAGTTGTCGCTTGCGCCCGACGGCGCCTTCACGGCGATCACCGGCGCGGACGAGGCCCACGGCGACCGCGCCCATCGTCTCGCCGAGATCCTGCGCGCACGGCGTGATTGGAACGAGCCCGAACTCCATCGGGTGCAGCTCGATCTTCGGTCGCCGCGGCTCATCCGCTGGCGCGACGCGCTCCTGGCGACGATCGCACCGGATGCAGGCTCCGTCACCGACGCCGCCACGCTGCGCGCGATCGAAGTCCTCCGCGCGTGGAACGGCGAAGTGACCGCGGACGCCGCCGCGCCCGTCATCCTCGATGCGGCGAGATCGTGCATGCGCCGCGCGTTCGGAGCGGCTCTCGCGGCCGACGCCGCGTCGCGCGGCATCGATGTCGGCGCGATGGAACTCGCCTCCGCGATCGACGACGAGGCGATGCTGCGCGTGCTTGCCGCAAGGCCCGCGCATCTCCTTCCACGCGGCGACGACTGGCCCGCATTCGCAGGCGAGGTGCTGCGGGAAGCTTCCCGCGCGGCGGAATCGCCCGCGCAGGGCGACGCGAAGGGGGACGCGCAGTCGTCCTTCCGCACGCGGGGCGACGTCAATCGCGCGGCGATCCGCCATCCGGCGGCCGATGCGCTCGGCGCGGCCGCGCGGATCGCGGAGATGCCGCGCACGCCGCTTCCCGGACATCCGACGACCGTCCGCGTGCAGACGCCATCCTTCGGCGCCAGCCAGCGCTCGGTCGTGTCGCCCGGTCGCGAGGAGGATGCGATTCTCGTGACGCCCGCCGGCCAGTCGGGGCTGCCGACGTCGCCCCACTTCCGCAGCCTGCATCGATCGTGGCAGGAAGGCCTTCCCTACCCCTTGCGGCCGTCGGAAGCGACCGCGCGGGTGCGGCTCGTGGCGAGCGCGGATGCGGCGAAGGACGCAGCCAAGGACGTACCGAGGGACGCATCGAAGGATGCGGCTGGGTCACGCGAGAAGAGCGCGAGCGAGACCGGGAGCAAGAGCGCGTCCGGCGTCGACGACGGCGCGATCAGCCCATCCACTCGCTGAGGATGATCGCGAGGTCGCCGGCGTTGACTTCGCCGTCGCGGTTGATGTCCGAGGGTCCGCCGGTCGCGCCCCAGTTGCCAAGCAGTTCCGCAAGATCCGCGCCATCGATGTCGCCGTCGTTGTCGAGGTCGGCCGCCGTGTCCGATCCGCCGGACGTGAGCGCAGACGCCGGGATCGCCGCCTTCGCGACACCCGGCCCCTGCCACGACGCGATCAGGCCCGCGCCACCGGTGCGCTCGAAGAACTCGATGCGGATCGCATGCGTGCCGGCCGCCAGCGCGATCGTGCCCGACTGCTCGACCATGCCGTGGAGGCCGTCGTTGCCGACGACGACGGTCGATCCGATCGAGAGCCTCGATCCATCGTCCGAGTTCGTGAAGAAGGTCCACACGCCCGCGCTCGGCACCGTCACCCAGCCGGTGAACACGGCACCCACGTTGTCGGCGCGGCCGCTGGTCGCGAAGTTGCCGCTCGTCGAGGCGAAGTTCACGTTCGCGGAGCTCGTCGTGGCATACGGCGCGAGCACGGTGAAGTCGGGGAGGACGGAAGGCGCGGAGAGCGCGTAGTAGCGCGTCTCGAGCCCCGCGACGTCGCCGACCGGGTTCTCCGGGCGTCGAACCGCCGTGGTCGTCACGGTGACGGGGACGAGCGTCTCCTGACCGCTCGCATCGACCACGCGGTAGGTGAAGTTGTCGCTTCCCGCGGCGTTCGGATCGGGCTGGACATACACCAGCTGATCGCGACCCTCGGGGCCGGTGCCGATGCTTCGCGTCACCAGCGCGCCGTCGGTCGTCTCGGTCGTGAAGGTTCCGATCCCGACGGCCTCGCAGTTGAAGAGGACCTCGTTCGCGAGCACGTCGATCGTGACCGGCACCGTCGTGAACGCCGTAGCCGTGTCGGGGGCGCCGAAGGGCGCCGTCGCCGGACCCGTGTAGTTGCAGCCGATCGACGCGAGGCGTGCCTCGATCGACTCGATGTTGCCCGGATGGAAGCGCAGCTTGATGTTCTGGACGCCGCCGCTGCAGAGATGGCAGTACGACATGATCGTGCCCTCGTCCGCGTTCGCGACCGTGCAGTCCTGCGGGCTCGAGCCGCAGCCGTCGAGCGGCGGGCTGTAGTTGTGGGTGTGCGGTGCGCCGAAGTTGTGGCCGAGTTCATGGGAGATCACGTAGATGTCCCAGTTCTGCCCGTTGTTGTCGACGAGCGGCGACGGGAAGAACCCGGCGAGATTCGCGCTCACGCCGTAGCCGTAGCCGCTCGAGCAGACGCCCGGCAGGTACGCGACGCCTCCGCCGAGTCCGCGTCCCGAGATGAAGTGCGCGAGGTCGCGCACGAGGCTCGACATGTTCGCCTGCCAGTAGCCGGCGAACTGCTCGAGCTGCGTACCGGTGTCGGTCGCGGTCCACGGGTCCGTGGTCGTCCAGAGTCGCAGGTAGCGCACGCTGATCCGGACATTGACGTCCCGCGTGTAGATCGAGGTGAGCGCGGCGGCGAGCGTTCCGACGTAGGCCTTCGCCGCATCGGTGTTGCCGCTGAACTTCGCGAGGAACTCCTGATCCGTCTCCCACGCGACGCGCACCTGCCGGCACGGCGGGGTGCCCGCGACGCCGCCATCGCCGCCCGCTCCACCTTCGCCGCCCGGGATCTCGGTCGCGGGGAGATCCGCCGTGCCGCAGATCCACGCGGGAGTCTCGATGAGACCCTCTGGAAGCGCCGTCAGTTCGTAGCTGGCGATGCCGAGCCGCGAGCCGTACGGGCCGCTCGAGATGATGAATGTCCGCGATCCGATCTCGACGTAGCCGAACGTGCCCGCGTCCGTCACCGAGAGGAATGCGTGGGAATCGGCTTCGCCGGCGACGACACCCGCGAGATGGGTTCCTGATGCGGCGAGTTCGCGCTCGACGAGTCGGCCCTTCGCATCGAGGCCGGTCGCGACGAGGCGCGCGTCCGCCTCGAAGGGATCGATCGTCGCGAGTTCGAGGTCGACGTCGAGGGCGGGTCCAAGCGGGAAGCGCTCGATCGTGCCGCCGCCGGCCGCGGCGATCCGCTCGATCGCGGGGCGGTCGATCGCGATCACGCTCGTGGCGTGCCGCGCGGCCTTCGGAATCCGCGCCTGCTCGGCAACGCGCTCGGCGATCCGTCGCAGGGAGAGGTCGACTTCCGCCACCTGCGCCGCCTGATTGCGCGTCACCTGGGCACGCACCGGGGTCCCCCGGATGGCAGGTGCGGCGTCGGCGGACGACGATGCGAGAAGGAACGCGGCGAGGAGTGCGGTGCTCATGGGATATCGGATGCGGCCGTTCGGACGCGCACACACCTTCGCATGACGTACCCCTCCGGCTGCCGGAAGCAAGCCAATCGGTCGGAATCGATCGCGAGAATCGCTCGGGCGGCCTCAAGCGCGTGCAAAACGGACGCTCCACGCTCCCACGGCGAGGTGCGCACGCACAGGCGCACAGGCGCACAGGCACACAGGCGCTGAAGCACGGCCCGCAGCGCGCCATGCGGCAACCGATGGCAGTCCGGCCGCCGCGATGCGGCCGTCAATCGCGGCAACGCGGCCGTCAATAGGCCCAGGCGAAAAGCAGCGCCGCGAGATCCTGCGCGTTCACGAAGCCGTCGCCCGTCAGGTCGTAGGTCGCGTTCGCGGTTCCCCAGGTGGCAAGGAGAAGCGACAGGTCGGAGGCCCCGACTATGCCGTCGTTGTCGAAATCGGCGGGCTCGTCGGAACCGCCGTGCGCGAGCGCGGAGGATGGCACCGTCGCGACGGGCGTGGCCGGTCCCTCCCAGCGCAGGACGAGACCAGCCGGGCCGTCGCGCTCGAAGTACTCGATGCGCAGTCGATGCCGTCCGGCGGACAGACCGATCGTTCCCGAGCGCGATGTCATCCCGTGCAGGCCGTCGTGATCGACCACCACTTCATCGCCGATGAGGAGACGGGATCCATCGTCCGATTCGAGGGAGAGCGTCCACGCGCCATCGGCCGGGATCTCGATCCATCCCTCGAGGAGGGCTCCGACGCCATCGACGCGACCGCTGCCGAGCACCGGCCCGGTCGTCGCCGCCGCATCGAGCGACGCGACCGTCGTGGTGAGATACGGGGCGAGCGCGTCGAAATCGGGAAGCGACGCCGGCGATGAGAGCGCGTAGTAGCGCGCCGTGAGGCCGGGAGCGACGCCGGTCGGATTCTCGGGCACCCTCAGCGGCCGAAGTTCGACCGCGACCGACGTCCACGTGGTCGCCCCGGACGCGTCGACCACCGTGTAGGTGAACGAATCGGTCGTCGAGACGAGGGGATTCGGCGCGATGTATTCGAGACGGTCGCGCCCGATCGACTCCGTTCCGCTGATTCGCGCGAGCGTGGCACCCGCAAGCGTCGTCGGCGGGAACGACTCGATGTCGATCGCCTCGCAGTTGCTCTCGAGTTCGTTCGCGAGGACATCGATCAGCGTCGGCATGCCCGCGTAGGCGACCAGTGAATCGGCCACCGCCACCGGCGGTCGCGCGGTGCCGAGGTAGTTGCAGGACACCGCGCCGAGCCGCGTGAGGATCGTCGAGACGTTCGTTGGATGGAAGCGCAGCCGGATGTTCGAGAGCCCGCCCGAACAGAGGTGGCAGTACGACATGATCGTGCCCTCGTCCGCGACGGCGACGGTGCAATCCGGAGGTGTCAGCCCGCATCCATCGAGCGGCGGGGTGTAGGCGTGGGTGTGCGGCGCGCCGAAGTTGTGGCCGAGCTCGTGCGCGACGACGAACGGATCCCAGTTCTGCGGCTGGTTGTCGACGAGCGGCGTGGGGAAGTAGCCGTTGAGATTCGCCGAGACTCCGTAGGCGCCCGCGCCCGAACCCGCCTGCTGGCCGGTCGTGCAGAGGCCGGGCAGGTACGCCACGCCTCCGCCGAGGTTACGGCCGGAGAGGAGATGCGCGAGGTCGCGCTGGATCGGGATCATCGTGGCATCCCACGTCGACTTGAACTGCGTCAGCTGCGCGAGGGTGTCCGTGGCGGTCCATGGATCGCCGCCGTTCCAGAATCGGACGTAGCTCGTCGAGAGGCGCACGCCGAGATCGCGCGAGTAGACCGCGTGCAGCGCCGACGCCAGCGTCGCGACGTAGCCCGCCGCCGCCTCCTGATCGCCTCCGAAGAGTTGCAGGAACTCGACGTCGGTGTCGAAGGCGATGCGCACCTGCCTGCACTCGGGACTGCCGGCGATCCCTCCATCGGCGAACGCGGCATCGCCACCTCCGTCGGACTCGACCACCCGGCAGGTCCAGTCCGGCGGAGCGAGCGCACCGTCGGGAAGTTCGGAGAGGTTGTAGGAGACGGTCGGGAATCCGGAGCCGTGCGGGCCGCTCGAGATGATCGTGATGCCTTCGGCGGACTCGACGTAGCCGTAGGTGCCCGCGGCGGTCTCGGCGAGGAACGCCGACGTGCCGTCGATGGCGAACCCAGCTTCGTCGATCACATGTCCGAAGAGGAACGTGCCCGCCGGCGCCGTGATCCGCTCCGTCGTGGCGCCGCGGCGGGTCTGGCCTTTCGACGAGACGACCTCGAGGATGGCGCCACCGTCGAAGGCCGACAGCGGTCGAAGCGCGAGCGTCGCCTCGCGGAAGGGCCCGAGCGGCACGTTCTCGAGCACGCCGCCACCGGCGCGCGAGAGGACCGCGAGACGGTCGGAATCGACGTCGATGGAGGCGACGGTCGGTCGCATCCAGACGGGGATGCGCGACTGGGAGTTCGACACCCGGAGCACCATGCGCTCGGGAGGCTCGGTGATCGGCAGGCCCTTCGAAGGCCGGACCGAGGGCCCACGCGCGATCCGCGACGCGGACGCGTCAGCACCGACGATGCCGGACCGTGCGACGGCGCGAGATGCCGAATCGGGCGCAGTGGTTCGAGCCGCATCCGCCGCGAACGGGGCGAGGCCGAGGGCGACGGTACCGAGAATGAGGCTGTTCCAAGAGGGCATGCGGCGTCCCTGCGGCAGTGAGGCACCGTCCCGGTCCATGGGGCGGATCCAAGACCTCACTTCTTCGGCTATTCAACTCAGGAACGGTCCAAATCTCTCGCGATGGACGGACCGGGGCGGGGTTCATCGGAGATCGGGTGGTTTCTCGACCTCGGTCGGAATTTCGTGTATGCTCTCCGCCCTTCGCCACCCTAGCTCAGCGGTAGAGCAGCGCTTTCGTAAAGCGCAGGTCGTGGGTTCAAATCCCATGGGTGGCTTTGAGGGTGGCCTCGATGGTGGCCTCGATGGTGGCCTCGAGGGTGGCCTCGAGGGTGGCCTCGAGGGTGGCCCCGAACGCGGCTTCGGGAGCGGCTCCGGGTGTGGATTCCACGCGGTGCCGACCGCGCCGCTGCGCTCCCACGCCCCCCGCCGCGCACGCCTCCCGAAGCGATTCGGCCGCAGCGCGCATCCGATAGGCGCCGGCCGGGTTCGCCGACGACGGTCGCGTCTTTCCCACGCTCGCAGCGTCCTCCCACGCTCGCAGCGTCCTCCCACGCTTGCAGCGTCCTCCCACGGACGCCGATCCCCCTCTCCATCCCGAGACCTCCTGCAGCCGTGCCTCGGTGCATGCGCAACTGAGCGCATGCGCGCCTGGGCACCTGAGTGCCGGGGCGCCTGAGTGCCGGGGCGCCTGGGTTCGACTCGATCGGACCGCATCAAGCCGCGCGAACGGATTGGGCGTGACGCCCCTGCCGTACTCACGGTCGAGGCCCGCCGAGCGGATCCGCTCCGTGCGCTCAGGGCGCAAAGAACAGGCCCCGCCGGAGCGGGGCCTGAGGTGCTTCATTTGAGATTCGTGTGCCTCATTCGCGGCCCGGAGACGGCCCGTCCGTTCGGACGACGCCCCGATTCACTCCGCGGTGATGAGCTGCACGGCCTGCGCGCTGCCCGCGTCGAGGGCGCCGTGGAGGCGTCCGGCCGCGTCGGCAAGAGCGCCCTCGCTTGCGCCGATCAGGTCGCGCAGGGCCGACAGCTGGCGATCGTCGCCCTTGCCGCCGGAAGCGCGCGCCGCGGCGGCGGCCAGATCGCAAAGCGCGATCTGCTCGTCACCGCTGGCACCGATCGCCGCATCGATGAGGTTCGAGAGCGCCGCTGGCGTCGCCATGACCGCGAGCACTTCCGCGACCGCGATCTTCATGCCGCCTTGCTTGCCCGAGAGCGCCCTGAGGAGCGCCGGCTCGGCGTCGAGCACGTTGAAGGTCTTCGTTCCGCTGTAGGCAAGGCCACGAAGTGCCTCGATCGAGCGGATCGCGTACTCGGCGCTCTCCGACTCGTCCATCACGCTGCCGGACATGCTGGTCATCGCAAGCTTCGCCGCGTTCTGGAAGCTCTCCGAGGTCGAGCCCTCGGTCCAGACGACGACCGAGCGATCGTCGCGGAACGCGCCGCGCACGTTCGCCTCCTCGAGCGCGTTCGCGATCACGAGCACCGGGCTCGCACCGGTCAGGCCGCTCGCGCGGACGCGCGTGACGCCCTCGCGGAGCTGGTCGAGCGCGCCTCGAACCACGACGAGGTCGACGCCGTTCGCCTTGACCACGTCGACTTCGAGCGCGTCGAATCCATCACCGCTCGCCACCGACACGAAGCCGGCGGAGGTGAGCTGCTGGCCGATCGCCTGACGCTCGTCGATCGAGCCTCCGACCACCGCGGCGCGGATCGTGCCGGACTCGGAGATCGCGGACGCGAGCGTCGGGACGATCGAGAAGTCGCCCGGGAAACTCTGCTTCGGGCTGCTGCCGGCGATCGCGAGCGCGGCGTCGAGACGCACGCGGCGATCCGAGTAGCCGAGCGCCTCGATCATCGGCGCGCGGCCGGAAGGCGTGGTCATCATCGCGCCGCCCGCGGTCTGGGCGATCACCGCGATCGCGTCGCGGACGAGCGCGGTGTCGCGGGCGTCGAGCGCCATCGAGAGGACTTCCGAGCAGATCGAGGGGCCCGACGCCGTCGCGAAGAACTGCGGCGAGTAGCGACTCGGCTGCGCATCCGAGCCGAGGGTGTTCTCGCGACGGAGGTCGGCCGCGACGTAGATCGCGAGCGCGGACGCGTTGGTCGCATCGGCCGCGAGCGCGCGGCGGGCCATGCCCATCGCCATCATGTCGCAGAAGACGGCGGTCGCGACGGGGCTCGCCTCGAGCGAACCGAATCCGCCCGCGGCCGCGGCGTGCGACCAGAGGTTGTTGGTGTCCTCGCCGGGCTGCGTGACGAGCGATTCCTCGATGTCGAAGAAGCGCTTCGCAAGCGCGGTGAACTGCGCGCTCACGTCGCGGGAGGTCCCTCCGAGACGGTCGAAGGCCACGTCGCACGCCGCCTTCACGTCGGCCGGGGTCGACGCGTTGTCGGCGACCTCGAGGATGAAGGGAAGCGCGGTCTTCCGGCCGGAATCGGCGAGGATCGCGACCACCTCGCGCTGGGTGGCGGGCGGCAGGTCGCGCAGTGCCATCGCGAGCGGGAGCACCGCATCGTTGGCGAGGGCGCGCAGGCTGGTCGCGGCGGCGAGGGCCGCCTTCGGATCGTTCGAATCGACGAGCACCTTCAGGAGCTGCGGCACGGCGTGCTCGCGCGCCGCGAGGAGGCGCTCCTCGCCGAGCCGTCGTTCGCGGAGCGAGGCTCCGAGCATCGAGATGGCATCGGAGATGCGCTTCGGATCGCGCGACAGCGAACGACGTCCGTCCTCGACGCGGTCCTCGATCTTGGTGGCGAGGTCCGAAACGCCGCCCATCGCGCGGCTGCGCGTGATCGCCTTCGCGAGGCGGTCCTGCATCTCGCCTTCGTCGACCGCGATGGCGAGGTCGGCGTCGGTCGCGTTCATCGCGAGCAGCTTCTCGCCGCTCGCCTGGGCGAGGTCGGCCTTGCCGATGAGCACGTAGTGCGTGAAGTCGTCGAGAGCCTTGCGGACCTCCGCGGTGCCGGCTGACGACGCGGCGGACGCGGCGGCGGCATCGCCACCATCCTGGCCGACACGCACGGCGAGGGCCGTGGGCGCGAGCCCCACGAGCGCGGTCGCGAGAAGCGACGCGATCGGAAGGTGCCTGCGGGTCGCGAGGAGGGTCGAGAGGGACGCGTTCGACGACATCGAGATCTCCTGAAAGTGGGCCGCGCGGGCGGTCCGGGCGAAGAGCCTCCGACCCGACGGCCGGATCCCGTCCGAGCGCCGTCACTGGCGCCTCGGGGGAACCGTGGAATGTATCGGCCCCGTGTGGAACCCGTCAACCGCGCCTCGGCCTGCGCGAGGCGACCGAGGCGCGTCGGTGAGGCTTCGCGCAGGCCGTATACTCCGCCCCGCCTGGGCGCCCGAGAGATCTCGGCGTCGGGCGCTCGAATCCGGAAGTCCCGGCTCTAGCGTCCGGCGAGGGAAGGCGGTGAGAATCCGCCGCGGTCGCGCCGCCGTGAC
>JBIIYI010000295.1:0-4242 GCA_044346895.1 Phycisphaerales bacterium | reverse complement strand
CTCGACGATCTCCTTGATCTCGGGATGGAGCAGTGGCTCGCCACCTGGGATCGAAACCATCGGCGCGCCACATTCCTCGACGGCGTCGAAGCACTGCCGCGCGGTGAGGTGACGCTTCAGGATGTGCGCGGGGTACTGGATCTTGCCGCATCCGGCGCAGGCGAGGTTGCAGCGGAAGAGCGGCTCGAGCATCAGGACGAGCGGGTAGCGCTTCCGGCCGCGCAGCTTCTGGCCGAGCACGTAGCTCGCCACGGTCCACATCTGGCTGATCGGCACACCCATCGCGTCGAATCCTACTTCCTTCGGCCCGGGAACCAACCGCCCTGCGCGCACCGCCGAGCCGGGGCGGAGGCCCTTTCGATCGCGAGGTCGGACGGCCGGGGCCGTGTCGACCATCGTGCATGCCGGTGCCCACGCGGCCCCGGTCGATTGGTCCGGGGCGAAGCCGCCCCGCGAGATCGAGACGCGGATTCTAGGAAAAATCGCAACTCCGTCCGAACCGCTCGCGCGGTCGAGGGCGTAGCGCCGCGATGCCGCGAACCGCCCGCATCGCCCTGCCGCCACCGTCGCTCTGCGACCGGGGCACGGTCGAGGCGATGGACCTGCTGGAACAGACGATCACGCGAAGCTGCCGCGGGCTCGACGGAGCGTTGCGGCAAGCCACCCGGCGCCTCCGGAAGGCGCTGCGGGCGGAGATCGCGAGGAGCGCGCGGGGCTTGAGCGCTTTCCCGGACGCAGCATGCCGCGTCTCGGATATCTTCCGCGGGCGCCGATCCGTCGAGCATCGCTCGACGGGCCGCGCAACTCGACGCGTGAGCCCCTCCTCGAAGACCATCCCCGCCTCCCGCGCCTCCGATGCGCGCAGCGACGAGCAGCTCGTCGTCGCGCATCGCAGCGGCGACACGACCGCGCTGCGCGTCCTGATCGATCGTTACAAGGGCGAGTTGCACGGCTTCCTCACGCGACTCGTCGGGACGCGCGCCGGCGCGGACGACGTCTTCCAGGAAGCCTTCCTGCAGGTGCATCTCTCGGCGGACAACTTCGACGAGGAGCGCCGCTTCAAGCCGTGGCTCTACACGATCGCAGCGAACAAGGGACGCGACTTCCTCCGTCGGCAGAAGCGACGCGCGGCGATCAGCCTCGACGCGCCCGTCGGCACGCAGTCGGAGACCTCGCTCGTGGATTTGCTCGACGGAGTCGATCTCGCGCCGGGCTCCACGCTTGAGACGAGCGACGAGGCGGGAATCGTCAAGCACGTCGTCGATGAACTTCCCTCGCACTTCCGCGAGATCCTCCTCCTCTCCTACTTCCAGAAGATGAGCTACGCGCAGATCTCGGACAGTCTCGCGATCCCGCTCGGCACGGTGAAGAGCCGCCTGCACGCGGCCGTCGCATGCTTCGCCGAGAGCTGGAAGCTCGCCTGCGCCCGGCGCGGGATCCGAGTCGAGGCTCGCCCCTCCACTCCGGGAGCGTCCGGACGCGCACGAAAGGAAGGCGACGCATGAGCGCGCCGCAGGATTCGACCGAGGACGACACGCCGACGACCGGTGGCCCGACGAACGGCGCCTTCGCCGCGCTCTGCGACGCGGATCAGCGCGCCCTCGACGTCCTCATCGAGCACGGCTTCGATGTCGCGCAGGCGTCCGCCGCGCACCCCGACCTCGCGGCGCGGATCGCCGCAGCGCACATGCTCTTCGCGCGACTCGACGCCTACGAGACCGAGCCGGTCGACGAGAGTCTCGTCGACCTCACGCTCGCGCGCATCGAGCGAGCCGACGCCGAGACCCGCGAACGCATGCGCCTCGAATCGGCCGCATCGGCGAACGCGGGCGGAACGGTCGGCGGAGGCCGCTGGCACGACTTCATCGCGATCGCCTGCGCGGCGATCCTGCTCTTCTCGATCGGCGCGCCGATCTTCAGCTGGATGCAGGGACGCAGCGCGGACCGCCGATGCGCCGACGGACTCCGCCAGCTCGGCGCAGGCATCGCCAACTACGTCGGCGATCACAGCCACATGCCGATCACGGCCGGCTTCGCCCCCAACCCCGCTTCGCTCTCCGGGTGGCACGACTACCGCAACGGCAAGCATCTGTCTCCGCTGGCCGCAGGTTCCTACTGCGATCCGGCATGCCTCGCGTGCGGCAACGACGAGACCGGCGAGGGCTATGCCTACCAGGTCCCCACCGCGCATGGCCACTTCGCCTGGTCGGGAGGCTTCCGCGCTCCCGCCGTCGCCGATCGCAATCCGGTCATCGACCTGCTTCGACGCGGCCGAACGGTCGGAACTTTCGGCATGAACAGCCCCGAGCACGGCGGACGCGGGCAGAACATCCTGTTCACCGACGCATCGGTCGAGTTCGCGTCGTCGCCCGTGATCTCACTGCCGGCGTCCTCGATCATGCCGCCCCACTCGGAGAACATCTGGCTCCCGATGGACGCGCAGCAGATCGAGGACGGCATCGACGCACCGCGGGACTGGACCGGGATCGACATCTTCCTGCTGCAGTGAACGGCATCGAGGTCGGCTCGCGCGAGTCGCGAGAACGAGCGGCCCTTGCGATCTGCCGCCGATAACCGGAATCATCAGCCCCCGAGCCCTTGCGGAGCGCGGGGGTTCTGCTATCTTCATCGACCCTCCAGAACGGAAGTACCCATGCCGAAGAACAAGAGCCACAAGGGCCTCGCCAAGCGCATCAAGATCTCCAAGAAGGGCAAGATCCGCTTCGGTCGCCCGCACAGCCGGCACCTGAAGTCGAACAAGACCGGTACGCAGATCCAGAGCTACCGCAAGCGCCGCTATGCGCGCTCGGGCGATATCCGCGCCCTCAGCAAGCTGCTGTTCCGTCCGCTCCTCTCGCAGGAGCAGCACGAACTTCGCGAGCTGCAGCGCGAGGTTCCGGTGGCAGGCTGAGAACGCCGACGCCGGGACGGCGCGACCACGCCGCTCGACTTCCGTCTGTCGAAATCGAATCACGTCACCAGATCGTCGGGTCCGAAGCGCTCGGATTGTCCCGGGCCCCCGCCGCTCGAAAGCAAGAGGTTGAACCATGTCACGCGCACGCAAGGGTGCAGCACGCACGCAGGCCCGCCGCAAGCTTCTTCGCGAGGCCCGCGGCTACTACGGCACGAAGTCCCGTCACAAGCAGCAGGCGAAGGTCGCCATCATGCGCGCGAAGCGCTACGCATGGCGCGATCGCCGCGCCCGCAAGCGCGACTTCCGCGCGCTGTGGATCACCCGCATCACGGCGGCCTGCCGAATGCGCGGTACGCGCTACTCGCTCTTCATCAACGGCCTCCAGCGCGCCGGCGTCCTTCTGAACCGGAAGATGCTCTCGCAGATCGCGATCGAGGACCCGAAGACCTTCGACGCGCTCGTCGATGTCGCGAAGAAGAACACGACCGCGGTTCCCGCGGCGGCCTGATCGACGCGCCACGCGAGTCGATCTCGACCGAAAGCCACCAACGACACCCATGCATCGCCCGCCTCGCGCGGGCGATGCTGCTTTTCTCCCGTTCCACTCGTTTCACCCGCATGCGAGCCGAGCACGGGACTCCCAGAACCGGAGCATCTCCGCGAGCGCCTTGCCGCGAAGTCCATGCGCCCGGCAGGACGCCTCCGCGAATGCCCGCAGCGCCGCGACGCGCGCCGCTGGCGTCCGAGCGCGGGAGGCCGCGCGGAAGTGGCGCGCGCTCTCCTGCCAGAGCCCCGCATCCATCGGAACAGGCATGTCGAGCAACTGTCGTGCGGAGAGTTTGATCGCCGTCGCGCTCAGGGCGCTTCCCGCGTAGAGGGCGACCGCGCGCGCAGCGACAACCGGTGAAGCGATCGCCGCCGCGACCTTCCAGAGTTCACGCGCGCGCAGCGGCGTCACGGTGATGATCGGGACCAGCGGAACCGCTTCGCCGCGCTCGTCGACCCACGCCTCGATCACCCTCGTCTGCGTCGCGACGAGGATCTTCGGCACGCGCCGCGCGTGGAGCCACGCGAGCATCTTCGGAGACTTCGCGAGCGCGTGCGCGTCGACGGCGGGATGCCGCATGCGCTCTCCGAGGATGCGGACGTCGCATGCGCCCCACGCGTTCGCCGCGAGATCGATGTGCTTCGTCGTCACCAGCGGGATCGCCGCGCGGGGATCCTCGCGGAGCGCACCGCGGAGACCGTAGTACTGGTCGCGGAAGTCGGCGGTGGCATGCGCGTGAAGCGCGATCGTTGGCGCGCCAACCGGATGATGCGCGGCCTCG
>JBIIYI010000294.1:0-4280 GCA_044346895.1 Phycisphaerales bacterium | reverse complement strand
TCGATCGGCTCGAGCGGCCCGAACATCGACGCGGTCGCGCTGACGCCGGCGAACGCGCAACCGGGCGTGATTCCAACGTCGACACCGACCTGGTCGCACCATCGTCCGATGCTCGACTGGTCGCACGCCTCGTCGCTCGCGCGCACGCCGGGATTCACGCTGAACGCGGCGAGTACGCCTGCGGTGGGCGCGACGGACGGAGCGGGCGGATTCCCCTTCGCCGGGTATTGCGCGATCGGCGGGCCCGTCGTCGACCGCGCCGACTGGCCCGCGGACCTGCAGGGGCGCGTGCTGTTCGGCGACTACGTCTCAAACTTCATCCGGACGATGACGGTCTCCGCGTCGGGTTCGGTCACGTCGATCGGCGTCTTCGACACCGATGCCGCCGGGCTCACGAGCCTCGCCATCAATCCGCACGACGGCTCGCTCTGGGCGACGAAGTGGGCGAACGGGCTCGTGCGCTACCGCTACGCGCCCGCGACGGGACAGCCGCCGGTGGCCGCGCTCTCGACGAGCGCGGCGTACGGGCCCTCGCCGCTCACGGTGACGCTGTCGGCCGCCGGCTCGACCGATCCGGAAGGCGCCGCGCTGACGTACACGTGGAACTTCGGCGACGGCAGCGCGCCGTTCGTCGGTCCCGCGGTCGTCTCGCGCACCTACGTCGCCGCGGCCGGCGTTCCGACGCGCTTCGATCCGGCGGTCACGGTGCGCGATCCGCTGGGAAATGCATCGACCGCGTCGGTCGTCGTCAGCGTGAACAACACGCCGCCCGTGGTCGACATCACGTCGATCGCGACCGGGCAGGTCTATCCACTCTCGGGCGACACGGTCTTCCCGCTGCTCGCCGCGGTCAGCGACGCCGAGCACGGACCGGCCGAACGCACCTGCGCGTGGACCACGATCCTCCACCACAACACGCACGAGCACAGCGAGCCTCCGGACGCCTCGTGCGCGACGTCGACCGTGATCTCGCCGCTCGGCTGCGGGACCGACACCTATTCGTTCGAGATCGTGCTCGAGGTGCGCGATGCCGCCGGGCTCTCCGCGAAGGACACCGTGTGGCTCCATCCCGACTGCGCCGGCGTGCTCGACTGCCCGGGCGACGTGAACGGCGACGGCGTCGTGGGCGGTCCGGATCTTGCGGTGCTGCTCTCGAACTGGGGACTCGGGGGGATGAGCGACTTCGATCGCTCGGGCACCACGGACGCGAGCGATCTCTCCGTCCTGCTGGACTCCTGGGGGCCGTGCCGCTGAAGGTCATGCCGCGCCGGGGGCACGACCCCGAAGCGTCGCCGCGCGCCTCCGTCAGCCCAGCAGCCGCCACGCCCACGGGTATTGGAAGGGCTTGCCGTTCGAACTCGCGACGAGGCCCTTGATGCCGACGACGATGCAGTAGGCGAAGATCGCGAGCCCGCACGCGAGCCCGATGAACGGTCCGATGATGATGATCGCGCAGACGATGCTGACGATCGCCGCACCCACGCCCACGATCGCGACGGAAAGCAGGCAGTTCATCGTCTGACGGCACTCCGCGACGATGCGGGGATTCGATGCGCCGATCGCCCAGACGATGCCCACGGCGAGGAGCGAGAAGACGTAGATGAAGGGGAAGACGAGCACCGCCACGCGGCACATCACCTCCGCGACCTTCGGATCGAACGACGACGCGCCGGCGGAACCGACGGGTGGGGGCGCGATCGGGGGCACTGCTGGGGGCGCGGCTTGGGGCACTGCTGGGGGCACGGCTGGAGGCACGGCCGCATCCGAAGAGAGCGGAGGCTCGGAGATCGGGGGAATCGGCGCGCCTGAAGCCGCCGTCGCCGTGAAGGCAAGCCCCGCGACCGTCGACGCGGCCACCCAGCGGCGCAGCACCGGATCGTGCACCCACGTTTCCGCCGTGATCGCTCCCGAAGCGGCGAGACGCTTCAGTTCGTCGAAGTCGACCGGCCCCACCGCGACGCCGTCGCGCGACCAGTGCCAAGCGGCCTGCGAGTCCGATGTTCCAGTGTCCATGCGCGACCTCCGTGTTCGCGCGCATCGAGCGCGCGCGGGCCGGACAGTATCCCGCGACGCGCGCGGCCGGATCGAGGTCGCGCATGAAATCCGGCGCGATTTTTCCATGCTGGAATTTCTGCCGCAACTTCCGGTGCGGCGCCTCCCGGGCCGTAGGCTGCGCCCCGTCGCGACGCGAGGTGCGTTGCGCCACCAGCACACGCCGGGCGATGCCCGGGGAGAGGAAGGATCGGATGAACGTCTTCAAGACGGCGGATGTCTCATGGAATCGCGCGAATGGGACGGCCAGGCAGGCAGGGATGGCCGCGACGGACGCGACCGACGCGATGGCAAGGTCGGCCGGGCCCGCCGAAGCGAGGCAGGCGGCGTACGCGAAGTCCGCCCGGAAGGCGACGATCGCCGCCACGGCGGCGCTGGCGGCCGCCGCGGCACTCGTCTGCCCGACCGTCGCGCATGGCGAGGTGATCGCGGCGTGGAACATGAACGGATTCGTACCGGGCTCGAGCAGCGCGATCGCGGCGTCGACCGGCATCGGATCGCTCGACATCGCGCCCTTCGGCGATGGCGTGGGCACGCTCCTCGGCACCACGATGGGCGCGGTCGAGGGCGATCTCGCCGGCGAATCGCTCTCGATCGCCGGGAACGGCTACAACGGGCTCGCGCTCACCTTCGGATTCGACGCGTCGATGCACCGCGACCTCACCGTGAGCTTCGCCGTGCGCCGTTCGTCGACCGGGTTCGCCAGCAACCGCATCGAGTGGTGGTCGGGTTCGAAGTGGACGACGCTCGCGACCTTCGGCGCGAGCAGCACGACCTGGGATCTCCGCTCGTTCGACTTCAGCGCGGTCGATGCGATGGATGGCCAGTACGGCGTCTTCCGCTTCGTCCTCGACGGAGCGACGGGCTCGACCGGCAGCATCCGCTTCGACAACGTCGTCTTCAGCGGCGGGGTCATCCCGGCACCGGGAGCGCTCGCGCTGCTCTCGATCGCCGGAATCGTCGGACGGCGCCGTGGCGGGCGCTGACGACGGGCCGCAGGCGCAGCGCGGACGAGAGCCGAATGGGGATCGGATGGGGCCGAATGGGAGCTCGAACGCGCAGGCCGTTCGCACCTCGCGGACCGCGAGGTGGAGTCTGAAACGTGCGCCGGCGGCGCTCGGGGGAGGCCCGCCGTGATCGCGGGGGCTGGCGCATCGCATCGATGCGCCGGCCTCCGTCGCACGCGACGACGACCCGCACCCTGCCGACCGACGTCGGCTCCCGCGGCCTACATCGGAGGCCGCAAGCCGAGCCAGTCGGTGAAGAGGAACTCGAATCGTCCCGCAAGCAGCGTGATGCGGCCCATCACCGTCAGACCGAAGGCGGCACCGAAGGTGATCATGAGGAACCAGACGCCCACGCGCGCCGTCTTCCCGACGACGCCGCGGTGCTCAAGCGAGAAGAAGAAGTAGACGAGCACGGTCACGACGCCGACGAGGCCGAGAATGGCGCCGACGGTGCCGGAGAGGTCGAACTGGGTCGCGGGAGCCGCCAGCGCTGCGGCTTCCGTTGCGGCTTCGGCTGCGACTTCCGTTGCGGCTCCGGCGGCGGTCGCCGTCGTCGCGTCGGGCACGATCTCCTTCGTGGCGACGAGCGGCTTCATCGTGGCCGCGATCTGCGCCATGAAGTCGGCCTCGATCGACGCGGTGAGACGCATGCCGGCGAAGGTTCCGATCACGACGGCGAGGGGCCACACCGCGATCCATCCGCCCTTCGGCATCAGACGCCAGAGCAGCATGATCGCAAGTCCGAGGGGCACGAGCGCAAGCAGGAAGTCCTTCGTCGGATGCTCCGAGACGGCGAGCCCCGGAACCATGGTCGCACGCACGAGATCCGGCGCGAGCTTCGCGAAGAGATCGGGAACGAGCGTGCTCCAGAAGGCGACCAGCATCCAGTAGGCGGCGGAGACGCCGATCAGGATCGATTCGACCACCTTGTAGAACGGGTTGTCCCGCACGAGAAAGGAGAGGATGCCGAGTGTCAGCAGTGCCCCGATCCAGATGCCGATCGAGTCGCGCGGACTGCGCACGATGCGGGTCGACTCGACCGCCTTGAGCGCCGACATGCGCTCGGCCTCGCGCCGATCGAACTCCTCCTTCGAGAGGCCCGTCGGGTCGGTCGGGGCGGTAAGGCGCTCGGCATCCGCCTCAAGACGCGCGATCTCCTTGCGCGCGGTCTCGGGGTCCACCTTCGACCGAACGTCCCAGACCTCGGTCGCGGTGTCGGGG
>JBIIYI010000293.1:0-4290 GCA_044346895.1 Phycisphaerales bacterium | reverse complement strand
CCACCGGCCTTCAGCGACAGGACGAAGATCGGACACTTCGGATCGCCCGACTGGAAGCGCTCGATCAGCTGCTCGCGGCGCGCCTGCGGCGTGCCGCCGTGGAGGAACTGCGCCTCGCTGTCGAGTTCCTGCCGGATCATCGTGACAAGCAGATGGCCCATCTGCCGGTACTGCGTGAAGACGAGCGCGCGGTCGCCGGTCGCGACGACCTCCTCGAGCATCTCCATGAGGCGCATGGCCTTGCCCGAACGGGCGGAGAGCCGCTCGCCCGGCGCGAGCTTCGGCATCGGCAGCGCGTCGTCGTCGTCGGATCCCTGTCGCAGGAAGTGCGCCGGGTGGTTGCACACCTGCTTCAGCTTGACGAGCGCCGAGAGGACGAGGCCGCGGCGCTTCATGCCGTCGGCGTTGTCGACGCGGTTGAGCATGTCGTTCACCACCGAGTCGTAGAGCTGCGCCTGCTCCGCGGTGAGCGGCACGTTCTGGCGCGACTCGACCAGCGGCGGCAGGTCGCTGATGACGGTCGGGTCGGTCTTCAGGCGGCGCAGGACGAACGGGCGCACGAGGTTCTTCAGGCGCTCGGCCTGACGGCGGTCCTTGTGTCGCTCGATCGGCGCTGCGAAGCGGCGGCGGAAGTCGCCCTGCGAACCGAGGTAGCCCGGCGTGCAGAACTCGAGGATCGACCACAGTTCGCTCAGGCGGTTCTCGACCGGCGTACCCGTGAGCGCGATGCGGTGGCTCGTGCGCAGCGCGCGGATCGAGGCCGTCTGCTTCGTCGGAGGATTCTTGATGTGCTGCGCCTCGTCGAGCACGACGCGACGCCAGTGCACGCGCTCGAGGCTGTCCTTGTCGCGGACGACGAGGGCGTACGTCGTCACGACGATGTCCGCGGCGAGGGCGGTCTCGACGAACTTCTCCCCCTGCGGGCGCTCGAGGCCGTGGTGGATGTGCACGACGAGCTCCGGGGCGAAGCGGTGGAGCTCGCGGTTCCAGTTGCCGACGACCGACATCGGGCACACGAGAAGCGTCGGTCCGACCACGCGGCCCTGCGCCTTCTGCCGCTCGTGCTGCAGGAGCGCGATGAGCTGCACGGTCTTGCCGAGGCCCATGTCGTCCGCGAGGCAGCCGCCGAGGCCGAAGCGGTCGAGGAAGGCGAGCCACGAGAGGCCCTGCTGCTGGTACGGGCGCAGCGTGCCCTGGAAGCGCTCCGGCTGATCGACCTGCGAGTAGCGCTCGTCGCCCTTGAAGCCGAGGAGTTCGCTCACCCAGCCCTGCGCGTCGAGGCCGAGGATCGGAAGGCCGGTGTCGGGCCCGTCGAGTCCGTTGCCGAGGCGGATCGCCTGCATCACGGTCATCTGTCCGCCGGGATGCTCCTTCAGGAAGCGCACCGCGCCGTTCAGGTCGTCGGGCCGGATCTCGACCCACTGGCCGTTCACGCGCAGGAGCGGCGAGCCCTGGCCTGCGAGGCGCTGGAACTGCTCGATCGAGAGCGTCTGGTCGCCGAGCGCGATCTGCCACGAGTAGTTGACGAGGCTGTGGAGGCCGAGCTGGCTTCCCTCGCCGTCCGCGCCCGCGCCGCCGCCGGAGGGAAGCGGCATGTCGCCCGAGTCGATGAGGAGCCGCGCGCCGAGGCGGCTCGCCGCCTGGCCCCACCAGCCGGGCGCGAGCACGACGAAGCCCGACTCCATCAGGATCGGGCGGAAGTCGCGGAGGAATGCGTACGCCTCGGTCGTCGAGAGCGACATGCCGCAGGGCGTCGAATCCTCGAGCGACTTCTCGACGCGCGGCCAGAGGCGCGCGGCGCGCGCGAGTTCGGCGAGCAGCACGTCGCCCGCGGGCTCGCCTTCGCCGCCGAAGCGCGCGAGGAGGCCCTTGAGGCCGTCCTTCCCCTGCGCCCAGATCTGCTCGGCGTCGATGACGACCGGCGGATCGTCGTTGGTGATCAGCTTGAACGCGATCGTCCACTGCGCGTTGCGGCCGAGTTCGTCGCCCGAATCGAACGCCGTCGGATCGGGCTCGTTGAGTTCGAACGCGAGCTTGACGAAGCGCGATTCGCTCGCGGCGTCGAGGCTCGAGAGCCACTGGCGCGCGCCGCGCATGAGGTGCGTGTCGGAACTCTTGACGCCCTGCACGGTGTCGCTGCGGCCGAGCAGTCCCGAAAGCCACGCGACGTGCGGATCGACCGTCGGATCGCGGTCCTCGATCGCGTCGCCGTAGCTCTCCGCCTCGAGGATGCGCCGCGCCTCGCAGTCGACGAAGCCGAGGATCGCCGCCTCGATGATGGCCCACGGCTGACCGCGGAACTCGTCGTCGACGCAGCGCGCGCTGCCGGGAATCGCGGCGAGGAGCGCCGTCAGCCGCTGCGCGGGCGCGCCGTCGGCGAGCCACGGCTGCCACACCGCGCGGAACCGCCCCGTCTTCTCCTGGATCAGGCTCGGCACGAGGCGCTGGTCCGCGATGAGATCGGCGGCGAGCGCGGCGATCTCGCGCCAGAACCGGAACTCGTGGCCGACCACGATGCCGGGCGCGATCGGGCGCTCGTCGTCCGAAGGCGCGAGCAGGAAGCGCAGCGCGGCCGGCGTCTCGATCGCGAGGGCGGGCACGTCGAGCATCGCGAGATGCGGAACCGCCTCGTCGCCGAGGCCGAGCGCGTTCGCAAGCCGGTCGCTCGCAAGCGGCGTCACGCCCGCTTCGGTCGTCGTGGCCGGCAGCGAGAGCCGCAGCGGGATCGCCTCGTGGTGGATGTCGTCGCCGGCGAGGAGATTGCCCGCGACGAGCGCCGCGCGGAGCTTCGCCTCCTCCGCCGCGAACGGATGGCGGACGTGCTCTGCGTGCGAGCCGGCGGCGATGGCCGGAACGGCCACGGGGGTCGCCGCGAGCGAAGCGTCCTCGGCCCAAAGGTGGAGTCGCTCACGGGTCCAGACGGCATGAAGGACGAGCATGGGCGGACGGTTCTCGAAGGCACTCGGAGTGGGTTGCGCGCCGCGGCCGGCCGCGACTGATTGCGCTGGGATTCGAACCCAGGACCTACGGCTTAAAAGGCCGCTGCTCTACCGACTGAGCTACGCAATCGCGAAGGGGAACAGTGTATCCGAGCCCGACGGCGAATCGCCGTCGCGACGCGCGCGCCCGCGAAAACGGCGGGTGGTGCGATCGGCCGTCCGCGCGGCGGTCGGCGCGGTTCCGGTACCGCTCCGAGGGCCGAAGTCGGGTTCTCGCACCAAACCGCGCGACCGGATTCAACCTCCCAGAACGACGCGCCGATACGTCCGAAAGCGGCTGGCCCGCAGGAGACCGTCATGCGACTCAATCGAACCACCACGGCAACCCGATTCGCGCCCCATGCGCGCCATGCGCCCCATGCGCGCCTTGCGTCCCTCGTGTCGCTTGCGTTCGCGTGCGCCGTACTCGGCGCGACCGGATGCGGCACGCTGTCGGGGCTCGTCTCGTCGATGTCCGGCCCGACGGAGGAACCGGCCGTCCCCGCGCGCCGCGCGACCGCGTCCTCCGCGACTCCGGTGCCGACCGCCCCGGCGGGTCCGTCCAGTTCGGCCGAGTCCGAATCTTCCGCGGTCGCGACCAGCGCGCCGCTCACGATGCCGCGCGCGGGTGCCGCGTCGGCTCGGCGTTCGACGCTGATCTCCGCCGCGAACGGCGACACCCGCCGCCTCAACGACAACGGGCTCACCGAAGGCGGTGGCAACATCTCGCAGGTCAGTTTCGCGGCCGAAGGCGGCGACTACGCGCCGGATGTCGACCGTTCGGGCAGCTTCATGGTGTTCGCCTCGACGCAGCACCGGCCGACCTTCGACATCTACCGGAAGTCGGTGGACGGCCGCACGGTCACGCAGCTGACGACCGATCCGAGCGACGACCTGATGCCCTCGATCGCGCCCGACGGGACGAAGATCGCATTTTCCTCGAATCGCAACGGCAACTGGGACATCTACACCATGCCGATCACCGGCGGCGCGCCGACGCAGATCACGTTCGACGCGGACGAAGAGGTCCAGCCGACGTGGGCGCCGGACGGCCGGCGCCTCGCGTTCAGCCGCAAGAACGGCCGCACGGGAACGTGGGAGATCTGGATCGTCGACAGCGCGTCGCCGGGGCTGCGCACCTTCGTGTGCGAGGGCTTTCTCCCGCGCTGGAGCCCGGTCGAGGAACGCGACACGCTCCTCTTCCAGCGCGCGCGGCAGCGCGGCTCGCGCCTCTACGGCGTGTGGACCATCGACATCGTCCAGGGTGAAGGCATGAACCCGACCGAGATCGTCAGCGCGAAGAACGCGGCGA
>JBIIYI010000019.1:0-14235 GCA_044346895.1 Phycisphaerales bacterium | reverse complement strand
TCTCGGCCGCGTGGGCGATGCTCGCGGGCGCGCTCATCGCGCTCGTGTTCGAGGTCGCGCGCACCGCGACCAAGGGCAAGTTCCCGCTGAGCGCGGTCGGCATCGGCCTCGGCATCGTGCTTCCGCCCGAGTCGACGCTCGCCATGTTCGTCGGCGCGTGCATCTTCTCGTTCTTCGAGAACAAGTACCACCACGCGATCGGCTCGTTCGGCTGGCGGCTCTGGGTCGACTCGAAGGAAGCCGTGTGCGCGGGCCTCATCGCGGGTTGGGCGCTGCTCGGTGTCGGCGACGGCATCATCGCGGCCTTCGGCGAGCAGATGGGGATCTACGAGACCGAAGAGGACCGCAAGGCGGCCGAGGAAGCGGCGGCGAAGACGGGTCAGGCCCGGGCGTACGAACTCACGCCCGCCGAGCAGGACGCCGAGCGGGCGCTGCGCGGCTGAAGCGCGACGCGCCTCACTTGCGGCGCGTCATGCGGAAGTCGGCCGTATGGCCGGGCTTTCCATCGGACATCGACCGCCACACCGCGCGCACGGTGCCGTCGGCGTTGAACGTGAACGTCGCGGCGTGCATGTGCATCGCCTTCTCGTCCGCGAGGTTCGTGATGTCCTTCATCTCGAAGGCGATCGAATCCTTCGCGATGCTCGCCGCCACGAGGCGCGGCTGGTTGCCGGCGGCGCAGTAGTGCGTGCACATCAGTTCCCCGCCGTTCATGTGGTAGACCGTCACCATCTCGTGATCGGTGCCGCCGAAGAGCGTCTCGATCACGGCGCTTCCCGCGCCGACGACGCGGTACTCGATGGTCGTGTCGGGCTTCGCGTCGCCGTCGATGTCGGCGTCCCACACGCCCTTCAGCGCCTTGAAGCGCTCGAGGGGCGAGGGCTGCGCAACGGTGGGCGCAACGGCGGCAGGCGTCGAGTTCTGTGCGAGCGCGACGGCGATCAGGGTTGTGGCGAGCATGGAGGAGAGGCTACGGGATGACGACCGTCGATGCTGCGTCTGCGCGACGAGGGCGAAGACCCCAAAGATGCGCGCGGACACGCAGTTCGCGGGCCACGCGCGGGCCACGCGCAGGCCGTGCGCAGGCCGTGCGAAGAGCGCCCGACCATCCTCGCGATCGCTTGCGATTTTTCACGCCGGACGCTTGACATGCATGGACGGACGCCTATTCTCCGCGGCCCATGAACTTCAGCGGTTCCCACGTCTGCGCCAAGCACATGCACATGCCGAAGCATGTCATGCACGTCATGCACGGCCTGCTGCCGTCGTCGGACCACCGCTGAACGAATCGGAACTCGAACCGTTCACCCTCCCGACGCCGGCAACCGCCGGCGTCGGTCGCTTTTCGCGGCCATTCCGGCGGATTCCGACGACGGGAACCGTCCTCCTCCCGGCCTTACCCACGCACTTCCCACGCACTGGCCACGCACCCACCGCGCGAACGCCGCGCAATGATCGCTCCCCGAGCGAACTCTTCCGGAAAGCCGAGCACACCCATGACCGCCTGCACCGCCAGCTTCTCGATCACCGTCCCCGCTCCCGCCACATCGCCCTCCCGCGCCTCATCCGACGGCCGATGCGCCGAGCCGACGAACGGGATCGCAGCCACCGCCCGCGACATCGAGGCGATCCGCGATGCGCGGCTCGTCACGCGGCTCGCCGCGCGCATCTCGGCCTCGCTCGACGAGATCGCGCCATACGCGTCGATCGAGGCCGCCGAGGAGGCGCTCGTGGCGCGTGGCGCCGCTGGGCGCCGCGTGGGCCTCGCGCTCGGCGAAGGCTCGACGCTCGGCGCACGCGCCCGGCGCGTCGCGCGTTCGTCGAGGGAGTGGCCGCTCGCCGCTTCCGTCGCGCGCGGATGCCGCGCGACGGGCACGCTCGATGCGCTCATCGCGCTCGCGAACGACGTGGACACGCTGTTCCTCGAGGCTCCGATCGCTGCGAGCGCCGCGGATGCGCGCGCGAATGGATCGTGCGACCGATGGTCCTCGCCGCTTGCGCCGCGCGAACTCCTCGAACTCCGCGCGCGAGCGCCGCGCACGCTGCTCGTCCTCGACCTCCGGTGCGAGGACTTCGCGCGGACGCCGCTCACCCAGGCCGCGATGCTCGTTCCGGGAACGCTGATCCTGCGCGGCTTCGGCGACCTCTGGGATTCGCTCGGCGCGACGACGCTCGCTCCGACCGCGTTCGTCGCCGGTCCCGCGCCGCTCGTGGCGGCGCTCGAGCCGGATGCGCGGGTCGCGGCAATCGCGGACCGGCTGATCGCGGAGCTCGACGCGCCGGAACTCGAGCGCCGGGTGCAACTGGCGGCGCGGGCGGTGCGGGCGGCGTGAGGCCCGTCGGCCTCCGGGGATCCGCGCGTCGATCCGCCGCGGGGTTCACGAGCGTCCCGCCTCGCCGTCCAACCGCGCCGTCCAACCGCGCCCCGCGTGCCACGCACCGCGCCGTTCGACGCGGGTTCGCCGACGTTCGTCTCGCGATATACTCCCGCCTCGCGCGGGTGTAGCTCAGTTGGTAGAGCGTCAGCTTCCCAAGCTGAATGTCGCGGGTTCGAGTCCCGTCTCCCGCTTTCGTTCGAAGTCGAGTGCCGGTGGCCCCGAATCCGAGGACCACGACCGAGGCTGCATCGGACTCCGACGTCGCTCCCCGTCGCTCCCCGTCGCTCCCCGTCGCTCGCAGGTGCGGCGGGCGCCGAGTTCCTCGAGCGCACCCCTCCATCGAACATGCTCGTCGGGCGGCGGACGAAGTTGGCCGCGCGAGGCCTGACGTCCCTCCGCGCACGGGTTCCACGCGAGACTTCGGGTGCGGCGATGCGGCGAGGGCGCGCGCTCCGCTGCAAGACCAGCACGGCTCCGCTGCACCGTCCCTCGACTCTTCAGTCGTCGGTGGACCATCACCATGCACTCGCTCCGTTCGCGCAGGGCTCGCGGTGCCGGGTGCCCGAGACGAAGAGACTCCGACACTCGCCGCCGCCCGCAAGTGCGGCGGGTGTGCGGATGCCCGCGAATGCAACTCGACCAGCGCGCGATGTCGGCTGCGCTTCGGTCGTGTCGACTGGTGCCAGCGGAGACCTCGACTGCCGCGCAGGCTCGAACGCCCTCAGCCCCGCAACTCGGACGGAGCGTCGTCGACCGAGAAACGCCTCGGACATTTTCTCGCGCATTTTTGCCGGAACTTCCGGGAACCCTCCATCCGTGATCTACATTCCGATCGGCGGAGCGACCAAAGACTCCGCTGGAACCCACCGATGGCCAACCACTCCTTCATCCGAACGAACAGCCCCGCCCTCCTCTCCGCCACGACGCTCGGCCTCGCCGCCATCCTGCTCGGCCAGCTGTCCGCGCGCGCCGGCGGCAAGGGCGACGGTGGCGTCGCCGGCGGCTCGACCGACTGCGCGACCGCCGTCGCCGCGGTGGTCGGCGACAACGCGTTCGACACGACCTCCGCCACCGCGTCGGTATCGATCCCGGCCGGCACCGGCTGCACCGCGCACACCATCTACAAGGTGAACTACTTCACCTTCACGGCACCCGAGAGCGCCGACTACACCTTCTCGACCTGCGACGCCGCGTCGTGGGACACGCGCATCGCCGTAATGAGCGCCTGCCCGGGCGCTTCGGGCGCAACCCTGGTCGCCTGCAACGACGACGCGTGCAGCCTCCAGAGCCAGGCGACCGGCACGCTCGTGGCCGGCACCACGTATCGGATCGTGATCGGCGGCTACGGGAGCTCGAACGGCGGCGCGGGCACCCTCACGATCACGGAAGGCACCGGTGGCGGCGGAGGTGGCGGCGGAGGTGGACTCGGTGCCGACGTGATCGTCGGCGCGATCCCCGACATCGCGAAGTACGGTTCGGTCGTCGTCAATGGTCAGACGATCATGGCCTACGCGATCGGCACGACCAGCTGCAACATCGGCACCGCACAGCTCGAGTGGTTCGCGCAGCCGGACAACCGTCACCCGTTCATCCCGCAGAACATGTTCCGCCACAAGAACGGCCGGCTCGAGCAGATCGGCATGTCGTGGGGCAAGCACGGGTTCACCGCGCTGCAGGGCACGCTCTGCGGCGCGTGCCAGGCGTCGAGCACGGGCAGCTATCTCGGCATCGGATGCTCCGATCCCTACAGCGCCGGCCTCAACGGCGGCCAGAGCGGACTCGGCACGCGCAAGGAGGTCAACGCCGCGACGGGCATCTTCCCGGGCACCTACAACACGGGCATGCCGACCGCACCGGCCACGATCGGCAGGCGGCTCCAGGTCAACGCGAACGACCTGAATCCGAGCCTCAATGCGGGCGCCAACTACCTCGTCGAGGCGCAGTACATCCACGCGCAGGACGCCGCGGGCGGCAACGACAACAACAACGCCTCGTGGCGCGCGCTGACCGTCGGCTCGCTCTCGTCGGGTGCGTACACGCTGACCCTGACCGGCGCGACCGTGCAGCAGCGGACCGCGATCGAGGCGTGGCCGACGTTCAATCCGCTGGTGACGCTCGCGAACGTCGACGTCGATGGCGACGGCCGCTTCATCGCGGGCAACTACGCGAAGGACAACGGCAACGGAACCTGGCGCTACGAGTACGCGGTCTTCAACATGAACTCCGACCGCTCGGGACGATCGTTCTCGGTGCCCGTGCCACCCGGCGTGTCGATCACGAACGCCGGCTTCCGCGACGTCGACTACCACTCGGGCGACCCGTACGACCTGACCGACTGGGCGATCTCGACGAGCGGCGGCTCCGTCACGTGGACCGGCGGCACCCACGCGACGAACCCGAACGGCAACGCCCTTCGCTTCTCGACGATGTACAACTTCTGGTTCGATGCCACGACGCCGCCGCAGGATGTCGCCGCCACGCTCGGGCTCTTCAAGCCCGGAGCGGCCGGCGCGGCGAACGCCATGTCCGTGACCGTGCGGGGTCCGGGCGCGGCCTCGAGCCCCGAGGATCTCAACGGCGACGGCACCATCAACGCCGCCGATCTCTCGATGCTCCTCAGCAACTGGGGCAACTCGGGGACCGGCGACATCGACGGCAGCGGCACGGTGGGCGCCGAGGACCTCTCGGCACTGCTCGCAGCCTGGAACGGCTGAGACCCACCGGGGACAGCCACGGACAGCCACGGACAGCCACGCGCGGCCACGGGAAGCCACGGACCATCACGTTCGCGGACCCTCGCAGGGCTGAAATCGCAGGGCTGAAATCGCACGACCGTCATCGCACGGCTGGCTTCTTCCCGCCGCTTCGGACGCCCGAGGCTCCGGAAGCGGCCAATCGATGCCCCGACGCTTGTGCCGTCGCCAGATCGGTGTACTCTTGCCGCGCCCGCAACGGGTCGCTCCATCGAACCGGAACTCCACATGAAGACCACGAAGATCGCGCTCGCCTCGGTTTCCCTCGGACTCGCCGCCGTCCTCCTCGGACAGTTCTCCGCATCCGCCGTTCCCACACCCGGCGGTGATCGCGGCGACGGCGGAGTCGCGGCCGGTGCCGACGTCATCGTCGGCGCGATTCCGAACGTCTCGAAGTACGGCGGGGTCGTGGTCAATGGCCGCACGGTCATGGCCTACGCCATCGGTACCACCAGCTGCAACATCGGCACCGCGCAGCTCGAGTGGTTCGCGCAGCCCGACAACCGCCACCCGTTCATCCCGATGAACGCGTTCCGCTACCGGAACGGCCGCTTCGAGCAGATCGGCATGTCGTGGGGCAAGCACGGCTTCACCGCGCTCCAGCAGACCCTGTGCGGCTCGTGCCAGGCGTCGAGCACCGGCAACTACCTCGGCATCGGCTGCTCCGATCCGTATTCCTCAAGCCTCAACGGCGGGCAGAGCGGGCTCGGCGCGCGCCATGAGATCAACGCCGCGACCGGCTCGTTCCCCGGCACCTACAACAGCGGCATGCCTTCCGCGGCGGCGACGATCGGCCGTCGCCTCCAGATCGATTCCGAGTTCCTCGATCCCGCGCTCAACGCCGGCTCGCAATACTTCTTCGAGGCGCAGTACATCCACCAGCAGGATGCGACCGCCGGCAACAAGATGAACAACGCGTCCTACCGGTCCTTCACGGTGGGATCGCTCTCGTCGGGCTCGTACACGCTCACCCTGGCCGGCGCGACGATCCAGCAGAAGCCCGCCATCGAGGCGTGGCCGCTCGTCGACACGAACGCGAGCATCGCGGCGGTCGACGTTCCCAACGACGGCCGGTTCATCGCGGGCGTCAGCGTCCGCTCGAACGGCGACGGGACCTGGCGCTACGAGTACGCCGTCCACAACCTCAACTCGGACCGCTCGGGGCGCTCCTTCTCGGTGCCGGTCCCCGCAGGCGTGACGGTGACGAACGTCGGCTTCAAGGACATCAACTACCACTCCGGCGATCCGTTCAGCCCCACCGACTGGACGAGCAGCGTGTCGGGCGGAGCCGTGACCTGGACAGGCGGAACCTACTCGACGAGCGCGACCTCGAACGCCCTGCGCTTCGCCACCATGTACAACTTCTGGTTCGATGCGAACACCGCTCCGCAGGTCGCGAATGCGACCATCGGCCTCTTCAAGCCGGGTGCGGCCGGCGCGCCAACTTCCGTCACGGTCGCCTCGAAGGCTCCTTCCGCCGCCACCAATCCCGCCGACCTCAACGGCGACGGCGCGGTCGGCGGAGACGATCTGGCCGCATTGCTCGGTAACTGGGGCGGCAGCGGCACCGGCGACATCAACGGCGACGGCGTCGTCGGCGGAGATGACCTCGCCATCCTCCTCTCCAACTGGGGTTGAGCCGACGAATCCCAACCGCGGCCGACCCACCGACCGAGTGCCTGGCGCATCCACACGCAGCATGCCGCTGCGCCCGCGCGGTCTCTTTCACGCGGGGGGCGCGACGGCCCAGCAGACCATCGATCATCCCGAATCCACATGCCGCGCATGAACCCGCTCCCCTTCGTCGCCCTCGCCGGGCTTGGTACCTCCGCAATCCTCCTCGGCCAGTTCTCGGCGACCGCCGGAAGCAGGTCGGGCGATGACGGCGGCACGGCGGCGATCGGCGCGGATGTCATCGTCGGTGCGATCACGCCGCCCGTGAAGTACGGCTCGGCCAGCGTCAACGGCGTGACGATGATGGCCTATGCCATCGGCACCGTCAGCTGCAACATCGGCGACGCCCAGTTGCAGTGGTACGCGTCGCCGGACACCCGGCATCCGTTCATCCCGATGAACGCATACCGCTACTTCGGCGGGCGCTTCGAGCAGATCGGCATGAGCTGGGGAAAGCACGGGTTCTGCGCGCTGCAGCAGTCGCTCTGCGGCACCTGCCAGCCGGTACCCGGTGGCTGCCCGAGCCTGCTCGGCGTCGGATGCTCCGACCCCTACGACGCCTCGCTCAACGGCGATCAAGGCGGTCTCGGGCCCCGGCACGAGGTCAATGCCGCGACCGGCGCCTTCCCCGGCACCTACGGCTCGGGAATGCCGAACGCAAGCCCGACCGTGGGACGCCGTCTGCAGATCGCCTCCGGCGACCTCAACCCGGCCACGAGCGGTGGCGCCATCTACTACTTCGAGGCCCAGTACGTCCATCCGCAGGACGCCGCCGCCGGCAACAAGCACAACAACGCGTCGCACGTCCGATTCAACGTCGGCGCGCTCACGAGCGGCGCCTACACCCTGACGCTCAACGGCAGCACCGTTCTGCAGAAGCCCGCGATCGAGTCGTGGCGCGCGTGGGACGCGAACGTCCAGAGCCGCAACGTCGATGTCCCGAACGACGGCCGTTTCATCGTCGCCGAAAGCGTCCGCTCGATCGGCGCCGCGGGCTGGCGGTACGAATACGCGATCTTCAATCTGAACTCCGACCGCTCGGCGCGGTCGTTCTCGGTGCCGGTCGGCGTGGGCGCGAACGTCGCCAACATCGGCTTCAAGGACATCGACTACCACTCCGGCGAGCCGTTCAGCCCGACGGATTGGACCGGAACGTTCGCAAACGGCACGGTGACGTGGACCGGCGGCGACTACGCCGCGAACCCGAATTCGAACGCGCTCCGATTCGCGACGCTCTACAACTTCTGGTTCGACTCGGACCAGCCGCCGGCGAGCGCGACCGGAACCCTCGGCCTCTTCAAGCCCGGGCCGGCCGGCGCGCCCACTGAAATGACCATGGCCACCCGAGGCCCCGCTGCGGCCGGCAATCCATCCGACCTCAACGGCGATGGATTCGTCGGGGCGGACGACCTCTCCATGCTGCTCGGCAACTGGGGTAACCCTGGCGTCGGCGACCTCAACGGAGACGGCATCGTCGGCGCCGGCGACCTGAGCACCATGCTCAGTTCGTGGAACTGAGACGCTGCGAGGTGCCATCGGTCGGACCGCACCCGATCGGCGGACTCCGACGCAATCCGTACGCCCACACGGTCGAAGAGAAGCCTCTCTGGCCCGCTTGGCGAGCCGGAGCCTCGTCGAATCGAACCGCGAAAGGGTTCCTGCGCCGAGTCATGCCGGCGGCGGTACCGTAGAATCGTCGACCTCCATCGCCGACGATGCCAAAGAGGCACGAACGCACGCTCATGGCCGACTCCATCGACATCCTGATGATCACCTACCGTCGGCCGCACTACACGCGGCTGACGCTGCAGCGCCTGCTCGAGACCTGCGACGAGAACATGCGCGTCTGGGTCTGGCACAACGGCGACCATCGCGAGACGCTCGACGTGGTCGAGGGCTTCCGCGGGCATCCGAGGTTCCACCGGTTCCATCACTGCCCCGAGAACCTGAAGCTCCGCGTTCCGACCAACTGGCTCTACACCGAGTCGAAGGGCGACTTCGTCTCGAAGGTCGACGACGACTGCATGATGCCCTTCGGCTGGGGGCCGACGCTCGTGCAGGCGATGCGCGACGAGCCCCGCTTCGGCATCCTCAGCTGCTGGCATTTCCAGGAGGAGGACTTCGCTCCGGAACTGGCCAAGGAAAAACTCCAGACCTTCGGCCGGCACACCGTGCTCCGCAACATGTGGGTCGCGGGGAGCGGCTACCTCATGCGCCGGAGCGTGGTCGAGAAGTACGGTCCCATCCGCGAAGGTGAGACCTTCAGCGGATTCGGCATGCGCGTTGCGCTCGGCGGCGAGATCGTCGGCTGGTACTGGCCTCCGCTCCGCCAGCAGCATCTCGACGATCCGCGGGAACCGCTCACCGCCATCAAGTCGGATGAGGATCTGATCGAGCAACTCCCGCTCTCGGCGATCAAGAGCGGCGTGAAGACCCGCGCCGACTGGATCGCGCGGCTGAAACGGAGCGCCCGCGAGGTCCAGGCCGCCTCCATCGATCCTTCCTACTACAGCCCGTGGCGCCGTACCCTGCGCCGCGGGATGACCCGCGTCAAGAAGATCCTCGGCATCGACCGACATGCCTACTGAATCCGCCGACGGCCGCACCCCGCGCACGCGCGACGTCGGGCGCGCCATCCGGTTCGCGGCCTCGCAGCTGCGCGAGTCGCAGGCGCCCACGATGGCGGCGAACCTCGCGTTTCGAACGCTCTTCGGACTGCTGCCCGTCCTCGTCGTCGCGACGATCGTCACGCGCGCGCTCCTCGGCGACGGCTTCATGGAACTCGTCGCGCACGCGACCGAAACGCTCGGCCTCGACCAGGTGGCGATCGCGGGCGAGGACGGCGGCGCATCGGTTCCGCTCGGTCAGTGGATCCTGTCGCTCGCGGGCGAGGCGGCGCGCATCGACCTCTCCGCCATCGGCTCGATCGGCGCGCTCGCGGTCGTCTTCTCCGCGGTGTGGACGATGGTCGCGATCGAATCGAGCTTCAACGCGATCTACCGCGCTCCCAGCGGACGGCCGTTCGTGCGCCGCATCCTCATCTACTGGTTCGTGATCACCGCAGGACCGGTGCTCTTCGCCGCGATTCCGCTCGCCTTCAAGGCATTCTCGACGGCGCTCGGCTCGGAGAGCATGGTCCTCGGCGCGCTGGCGTGGCTCTTCTCGCTCGTCGGCGGCTTCGTCTCGCTCTGGGTCCTGCTTGCCGCCGCGTACTCGACCGTGCCGAACGCGAAGGTCGACCTCCGCAGCGCGATCATCGGCGCATTCGTGGCGACGCTCCTCGTCGAGATCGGCAAGCGCTTCCTCGGCGCGTCGCTCGCGGGCAGCTTCTCCGCGAGCAGGCTCTACGGCTCGCTCGGCCTCGTCCCGCTCTTCATGATGTGGATCTACCTCATGTGGCTCGTCGTGCTGTTCGGGCTCCAGATCGCCGCGATCCTCCAGGGCTTCGGCCGGCAGGGCCGCATGCTCGCAAGCGCGCTCAGCGCCCCGGACGTCTTCGAACCCGCCGAGGCGATCCCCTGCTTCTCGGCGCTGTGCGGACGCTTCCGCGAGGGACGGGGCGCCTCGATCGACACGCTCGTCCGCGTGTCCGCGATCGCCCCCGCGAACGCGCGAAGGCTGCTCGCCGGCTTCGAGAAGGCCGGACTCGCGCACCGCATCGACGGCGACGAACGGCGCTACGCACCGTCGCGACCGCCCGAGGCGATCCTGCAGCGCGACGTCCTCCGCGTCGGCTTCGCGCTCGCCGATGGCGGCGCCGAATGCCACGCCGAGGACACGATCGCGGACCTCCGCGAGGCGCAGCTCGCGCGGCTCGGCGAGGCGACCTTCGCGCCGAACCACCTCGTGAAGTGAGGATCGTCGCAACGCGGGGCTCGACGTCACGACGCGGGGCTCGACGTCACGACGCGGGGCTCGACGTCACGACGCGGGGCTCGACGTCGAACGCGACCCGTCTTCAGGCATTCGCCGTCACGAAGTCGCGACGGCCGGCATCACTGCGGGCAGTCGCCCCACGCCGCGAGGAGGAGCGAGAGATCCGCGGCGCCGACGTCGCCGTCGCCATCGATGTCCGCGCCCGACGCGACGTTCCCCCAACCGGTCAGGAGGAGCGAGAGATCCGCCGCCGTGACCGCGGAGTCGCCGTCGAGATCCGCCGGGCAGGGTCCTCCGCCGCCGCCGTTCCCGAGGAGTTCGATCACCGCGATGTGGGGGAAGCCGGATCCGGAGTTGCTGAGGTCGTTCCACTTGCCGGTCGAGCCGAGCATCTCCGCGTAGTCCTCGGTGCCGCCGGAATTGTTCGGCTCGCCCGCGTTCCAGTTCGTGTACTTCGCGACGGTCCCATCGGACCATTCGAAGGCCCCTTCGGTCGTCGCATCGTTGAAGCCGATCCAGATGCGGCGATCGACCCCGCCGAGATTGCGGAAGTTCTGCCAGACGAAGTCCTGCTCGTCCGCGTCGCCGATTGAGACGAGGTGGCCGCCGAGGGTGACCGCGAGCGCCTCGGCCGCGGTCCATGTGGTGGCCGTCGTCGCCACGTAGCGGACGCCCGTGACTTCGTTGGTCACGTCGCCGAGCAGCGCGATCGGCCCGATCGTGATCGTTCCCGAGCCCGTCGCCGCAGCGCTGTACGACCCGACGCGGATGTAGTAGGTCGAGCCGGCGGTCGTGGCGAAGGTGACGCGCGTCTGGAGGGCGCAGTTGTCATCCGAGCACGCGATGACCGGCCCCGCGCAACCGCCCTCGTAGATCGCGATCTTCGAGTCGAGCGCCGAGGCACCGCAGTTGGTGACGTCGACGACGAAGGTCTCCGGAGCGACGAAGCGGAACCACACGTCGTTGAAGATGTCCGACTGACCGGAGAAGTTGCAGAGCGCGTCGGGGACACCATCGGTCGTGGCTCCCGCCGAGTTGAACGCGTAGGCTCCGTAGCCCTTCACAGGCTGCGCTTCGGCGCAATCATTCGCGCCTTGCGCACAGGCGATTTCCGCAAGAGCGACCGCGGTCAGGGTCGCCGCGGCGGCGACGGTTCCGATCAGGCCATCCTTCATGACTCGACTCCTCGATGGTGGCTTCCGCCGGGGACGCCCCGGTGCCGGGTCGACCCCGGCATTGGGAAAGATCGCCCAGAACGGGTCGGGCGCAAGGAGCGTCCCGGATCTTCGAGGCGGAAAGCCCGGAAACCCGACGTTCGTGGCATCATTCGGGTTCCCGTCCCGTCGATTTCCGCAATGTCCGCGCCGCCCCGGCCGTTCTCAACCGGCTCAGACGCCACGCTCCGTATCGGGAAGGACTCGACCATGCCGCGACTCCGCGCCACCACTCTTCGACGCTCGACGCCTTCCGCGGTTATGCGCGCGAACATGCTCGCGATGCTGGCCGCGACGACGCTCGCCACCAGCGCTCCGGCCGTCGCGCAGATGTCGGATGCCGACGATGCGTCGACGCAGGCACCCGCGATCTCCGCCGACGACCTGAAGTTCTTCGAGTCGAAGATCCGCCCGATCCTCATCGCCAACTGCTACGGGTGCCACTCGACCTCGGCGGGCAAGTCGAAGGGTGGGCTCCATCTCGATACGCGCGACGCGACGCTGAAGGGCGGCGAGTCGGGCCCGGCGGTGGTGCCCGGCGACGTCGACTCGAGCCTCCTCATCCGAGCGGTGCGCTACCACGACAGCGACTACGAGATGCCCCCCGCCGGCAAGTTGCGCGACGACGAGATCGCGCTGCTCGAGCGATGGGTCGAGATGGGCGCGCCGGATCCGCGGGTCGAGGGCGTCGCGGCCGCCGGTGCCTCTCCCGGCACGGCGAAGCGCTGGTCGGTCGCCGAGATCGATGCCGCGAAGGACACGCACTGGGCCTACCGCGCGGTCGTCGCGACGAAGCCGCCCGTGATCCAGGGTGCGCTCAAGGACTGGGCGCGCTCGCCGATCGACGGCTTCATCGCGGCGACCCTCGCGGATCGCGGCCTCGAACCCGCGGGCCCCGCCGACCGCCGCGAACTCCTCCGCCGCGCGAGTTTCGACCTCGTCGGACTTCCGCCGAGCGCCGAGGAACTCGAGCGCTTCGAGAAGGACGCCTCGCCCGACGCGTTCGCGAAGGCGATCGACCGGATGCTCGCGAGCCCGCAGTTCGGCGAGCGCTGGGGCCGGCACTGGCTCGACGTCGCGCGCTACGCCGAATCGAGCGGCAAGGAGGCGAACACGCTCTATCCGCATGCGTGGCGCTACCGCGACTACGTCATCGAGAGCTTCAACGAGGACAAGCCCTACGACCGCTTCCTCGTCGAGCAGCTCGCGGGCGATCTCCTGCCGGCGAAGGATTCCGCCGAGCGCGCGGAGCATCTCGTGGCGACGGGCTATCTCGCGATCGGCGCGAAGAGCCACAACGCGCGCGGGCGCCAGCAGTTCCAGATGGACCTCGCCGACGAGCAGATCGACGCTGTGACGCAGGGCATGCTCGGGCTGACCGTCGCCTGCGCACGCTGCCACGACCACAAGTTCGATCCGATCCCGCAGAAGGACTACTACGCGGTCGCCGGGATCTTCCTCTCGACCGACACGCGCTACGGCACCTTCGCGGCGCAGCAGAACAACCATCCGGCCTCCCTGATCGAGCTTCCCGACGACGCGGGCCTGCCGCTCGGGCCGTCGATGCAGCCGCAGCAGGTGTCGCTCCTGGCGGCGGCCGAGGAACGGAGCAAGGCCGAGGCGGAGAAGGCGGCTGCGGTGATCGCCGAAGCGCGGGCCGCACGTCGGCGCGGCGAGGAGGTACCGGCGAACATCCAGCAGCAGATCGTCCGCGCGCGGGCGACCAGCGGCGCGGTCGCGAATGTCGGCGCCATCCTCGACCGCTTCGACGAGAAGGGCGCGCCGACGATGGACAACCTCGTCGCGATGGGCGCGGTCGAGGCCGGACGCGCGCGCAACGCGCCGCTCCTCGATCGCGGCGAGATCGACAAGCCCGGCGCACTCGTGCCGCGCGGCTTCGTCCAGCTGATCTCCGACGGCGACGAACCCAGGATCACGAAGGGAAGCGGACGGCTCGAGTTCGCCGAGTGGATAGCGGACGAGGAGAACCCCCTCACCGCGCGCGTCTGGGCGAACCGCGTGTGGCTCCATCTCTTCGGGAAGGGCCTCGTGCCGACCCCCGACAACTTCGGCATGAGCGGACAGACTCCGTCGCACCCGGAACTGCTCGACCACCTCGCCGCGCGCCTCGTCGCGCTCGACTGGAGCACGAAGGCGCTGATCCGCGAGATCATGCTGACCCGCGCGTACGCGATGTCGAGCGACTTCCACGCGCGGAACGCCGAGATCGACCCCGACAACACCTCCATCTGGCGCATGCCGAAGAAGCGGCTCGAGGCCGAGGCGATCCGCGACTCGATGCTGTCGGTCGCGGGGCTTCTCGATCCGACTCCGCGGATC
>JBIIYI010000292.1:0-4307 GCA_044346895.1 Phycisphaerales bacterium | reverse complement strand
GAGCGGTCGGCGATGCGCCCGCCGAACGCGGAGAGCAGGATGAACGGCAGCGTGAACGCGAGCCCGACGATGCCGTTGCCGCCCTTGCCGAGGACCGACTCCCACGGCGCGCCCACGGCGACCGCGAAGGTGAGCACGCCCTTGATGATGTTGTCGCTCGCCGCCTCGAAGAACTGCGTCAGGAGGAGCGAGATGAACCCGCGGTTCCAGAGGTCGCCGCGTCGCGCGGGGTCGGTCGCGTGCGCTTCGTCGCGTGCGCTCATCGGTCGCTCTCGGCGGGTTTCGGCTGTGGCGCGGGAATCGCGACGCGCGCGTCGGGGCGGCCCGTGCCGGGCGTCCAAGGCGGCGCGTCGACGACGAAGGCGCGCGTGACGGTCTCCGGTGCGCGCGGGCGGCCGGTCGCCGGGTCGGCGATCGCGCCGGCGGCGATCTTCAGGATCGCGTCGGCTCCTTCGACCGCGTGGCCGAAGGCGCAGTACTGGCCGTCGAGACGCGCCGTTCCTTCGCGCGAGAGGGCGACGAACCACTGGCTTCCGGCGCTGTCGGGCCAGTCGTTGCGCGCCATCGAGATCACGCCGAAGTCGTGCGGCAGCCGCGACGGCTCGAGCGGGATGTCGTATCCCGGACCGCCGTCGCCCGAACCCGTCGGGTCGCCGCCCTGGATGACGAAAGGCAGGCCGTTGCGATCGGCGGGCACGATGCGGTGCACGATCGTGCCGTCGTAGAAGCCGCTCGCGGCGAGTTCGATGAAGTTGCGCGCGGTGTTGGGCGCCTCGTCCGGCCGCATGGCGAAGCGGATGCGGCCGACGGTCGTCTCGAAGACGACGTCGCGGTCGCGCTCGAGGCGGAAACCCGAGAGCGGCGTCGGATCGCCCTTCGTCCACGCGGCCGCGAGCTTCGCGAACCGTTCGTTCGACGGATCGATCGGCGCGTCGCCCCAGCCGACGACGCGCGTGAACTTCGTCGTGCCGTCGGGGCGCACGTCCTCGGCGGTGCGGATCGTCGGGCGGCCGAGGAGCGGGACCACGACGAGTGCCGCGCCCTCGGGCGTTCCGCCGACGAGCGCCTGCACGCGGACGGCGCGCTCCGACGTGCGGATCGCGGGGAAGAGCGCCGCGAGGTCGACTTCGCCCGCGCTCGCCTTCGCGCGTCCGACCTCGCGCGCGTCGCGGTCGAGGAGGACGAGCTCGCAGGGCTCCGCGACGCCGGAGAGGATGGCCGCGATCGCGCCGTCGGGTCGGGCGAAGGGCGTCTTCGGAGCGAGTTCGGCGGCGGCGAAGGCCGCGGTGGCGACGAGAAGCGGGGCGGGCATGGCCGCATTATGGCGGGTTTCGCCACTACCATCGGGGTCTATGGCAGATTCCACGGCGACCTCCGTCGATCCGAAGACCGCGCGGATCCTCTCCGCCCGCCTCATGGTCGGCCTCGAGATCCACATCGAGCTCGCGACGCGCACCAAGATGTTCACGCGCGTGCCGAACGCCGCGTTCCCGGCGCACTACGACGAGGCGCCGAACACGCTCGTCGATCCGGTGGTCTGCGCGCTTCCGGGCGCGCTTCCGGTGATGAACAGGGCCGCGGTCGAGATGTCGATGATGGTGGGCCTCGCGCTCGGCTGCTCGATCGCGCGGTACTCGAAGTGGGACCGCAAGAACTACTACTACCCGGATCTCCCGAAGGGCTACCAGATCTCGCAGTACGACCTGCCGCTCTGCCACGACGGCCGCGTCGAGATCCCCGTGGCCGCGGGCGGGACGCGCGCGATCGGGATCATCCGCGCGCACCTCGAGGAGGACACCGGCAAGCTCGGCCACGAGCTTCCGGGCGGACACCACTACGCGGGCTCGCTCGTCGACCTCAACCGCGCGGGCACGCCGCTCCTCGAGGTGGTCACCGCGCCCGACTTCGACTGCGCGGACGACGTGGTGACGTTCGCGGAGGAGCTTCGCAACATCTGCCGCTTCCTCGGCGTCACCGAGGGAATCATGCAGAAGGGGCACATGCGCTTCGAGCCGAACATCAACATGATCCTCGAGCTCGAGGGCGGCGCGACGGTGAGGACCCCGGTCGTCGAGGTGAAGAACCTCAACAGCTTCCGCGCCGTGAAGGGCGCGATCGAGTTCGAGGCGAAGCGGCAGGTCGAGGAGTGGCGCGAGACCGGCCGCACGATGGGGCGCGGCATGAAGTCGACGCGCGGCTGGGACGACGTGAACCTGCGCACGCTGCTCCAGCGCGAGAAGGAGGACGCGCACGACTACCGCTACTTCCCCGAGCCCGACCTCGTGCCCGTCGAGGTGAGCGACGCGTGGCTCGCGGAGGTCGCCGCGCGCGTGCCCGAGCTGCCGCTCGCGCGCCGCGCGCGCTACCTCGCGGCGTACGGACTGAGCGAGATCGACGCGCTCAACATCGTGTCGGATCGCGACACGTGCCTCTTCTTCGAGCGCTGCGTCGGGGCCGTGCGCGCCGCGGGCGCGGCGAGGAGCGAGAAGGACGCGGGCTACGCCGCGGGCAAGCTGCTGCTGAACACGATCGCGAAGCACGCGAACGAGCGCGGGGTCGCGATCCACGAACTGGAGGCGCTCGGGCTCGGAGCCGAGCAGGTCGCGTCGATCCTCGCGCTGCGCGAGGCGGGCGCGATCGGTCCGCAGGCGGTCGATCCGCTCATCGGCGGGCTGCTCGCGGCCCCGGGAAGCGACGCAAAGGCGGTCGCGGAGAGGCTCGGCCTCGTCGTCGTGCGCGACGAGGGGCAGCTCAATGCGTGGGTCGATGCGGCGATCGCCGCGAACGAGGCCGCCGCGAACGACGTCCGCGCCGGCAAGACGGCCGCGATCGGTCGCATCGTCGGCTCGGTGATGAAGCTTTCGGGCGGCAAGGTTGATGCGAAGAGTGTGAACGAGGCGATCCTGAAGAGGCTCGAGGCTTGATGCGGACATGATGGAATCCATCGAAGAACAGGCTCGAGGCTTGAGGTCGACAAGATGGAGCCCATCGAAGAACAGGCTCGAGGCTTGAGGTCGACAAGATGGAGCCCATCGAAAAAAAGCCCGAGGGCTGAGGAGCTCGTGATGGAATCGATCGACGTACAGGCGGCGGTGCGCGCGGCGGGCGCATCGGATCCATCGGCCGGCGCGCACGCGCGCCTGCACGACGACATCGAGCGGGTGCTCGTGCCCAGTGCGGCCATCGCCGCGCGCGTCTCGGCGCTCGCCCAGACGATCGGCGAGGACTACGCGCACGCGGATGGCCGACTGACGGTCGTTCCCGTGATGACGGGCAGCCTTCTCTTCGCGGCCGATCTCGTGCGCGCGCTGCCGCAGCGGAGGCTGCGCATCCAGCTGACGACGGTGTCGAGCTACGGAGGCAAGGAGACCGCCTCGCGCGGTAGCGCGATCGTCGGAGCGCTTCCGAAGCACCTCGAGGGTCATCACGTCCTGATCGTCGACGACATCCTCGATTCGGGCGGCACGCTGCGGCTCCTTCGTCAGGAGTTCGAGTCGCGCGGTGCGGCGAGCGTGCGCGCGTGCGTTCTGCTTCGGAAGAAGATCGAGAGTGCCCTGTCGACCCCGTGCGAGTACGTCGGATTCGACATCGGCGACGAGTTCGTCGTCGGGTACGGCCTCGACTACGACGACCTCTACCGGAACCTGCCGTACGTCGGCACGCTGCGTCGGGAGGCGCGGTGACGGAGCCGCTGCCGGCCGCCCCGCTCGCCGCCACGCCGGCGGCCGCGCCCGCGGTGGCGGCATCGGCCGTGCCCGCCGCGGTGCAGGCGGCGCTGTCGCCGGACGAGATCGTCATCCTCGTCCTGCGACCGAGCGCGCTCTACATCGCGCTCTCCTCGCTCGGGACGCTCGCCGCGAGCGCGGTGATCGCGGCGGTGCTCGCGTGGGCGTCGACCTTCACGTGGAGCGTGTGGAGCGAGGCTGCGGGGATCTCGGTCGGGGTGACGGTCGCGGCGGCGCGTCTCCTGTGGGGATGGCTCGACTGGTCGATGCACGCGTTCGTCCTGACCGACCGACGCGTGATCGCGCGGCGGGGCATCCTGCGGACGGCGCTCTACGAGGCGCCGCTCGCCCGGATCCAGAACACCGTGGTGGTGCAGAGCCTGCGCGAGCGGGTGTTCGGCCTCGGAACGATCGGATTCGCGACCGCGGGCCGGAGCACCTTCGACGCGTACTGGGAGATGGTGCGCGCGCCGTTCGCGGTGCATGCGCGGGTGCTCGAGGCGATTCGGCGGTACGGCGGCCGGTGACCACTCCGAACGGTGCCAAGCACGTGGCGGGAGGTGCCGGGCACCTCCCGCCACG
>JBIIYI010000291.1:0-4316 GCA_044346895.1 Phycisphaerales bacterium | reverse complement strand
CTCGCGGCGGGCGGCAATCCGATCGATCACGTGGTCGACAAGGATGTGCACGGATTCGCCATCGGCGAGTACAAGGTCGCCCTCAGCGCGATCTCGCTCGTCGTCGGCGCGGTGATCGTCTTCATCGTCCTCTCCATGGCGGCGAAGCGCATCGAGACCGGCCCCGCCGGCGCCGGCACCGACCGCTATCTGACGAAGGGCCGCATCGCGCAGATCATCGAGGTGATCGTGCAGGGGCTTCGCGATGGCGTCCTCCAGCCGCTCCTCGGCAAGGAGACCACCGCCCGCTTCCTTCCGTTCCTCCTCACGATCTTCTTCTTCATCCTGATGCTGAACCTGTTCGGGATGATCCCGTTCATGGACATCCAGGAGTTCGTGTTCACGCTCCTCGGGCACAAGCACGAGGTCGGGCACGGCGAGACGCCGGTGTGGTTCGGCGGCACGGCGACGGCGAGCATCGCGGTCACCGCGGGACTCGCGACGCTCAGCTTCTTCGCGATCCTCTACCAGGGCTTCCGCGACCTCGGCGTGAAGGGCTTCATCGAGCACATGGCGGGCGGCAAGGACCTCCTCTACGGCCCGATCATGCTGAAGGCGGTCGTGCCGATCATGCTCGTCGTCGAGATCCTCGGCCTCTTCATCAAGCCGGCGGCGCTGTCGATCCGTCTCTTCGCGAACATGGTCGCGGGTCACACGCTGCTCGCGACCCTGCTCGGGTTCGGCGCCCTCGCGTACAGCGCGAAGGGGTGGGGGCTCGCGATCCCGGTGTCGGCGATCTCCGTCGTCGCGGCGATCGCGATCTCGGTCCTCGAGCTCTTCGTCGCCTTCCTGCAGGCGTTCGTCTTCATGTTCCTCACCGCGGTGTTCATCGGCATGATGAGCCACCACGGCGACCACGACCACGGCCACGACCATGCGCATGGTCACGACGGGCACGCGCATGGCCACGGTGCGCACGCGCACTGAACAGACCAAATCCGGGCTCGTGGGAGGCCCGGCTGAATGATTCCATCCTTCAACCGGCGCGTCCCACGGCGTCCGAGCAAAGACCAAACCCCTTTGGAGCACAGTCAGCAATGAGCAAGTTCTCGAAGATCGTTCCGTTCGCCGCCCTCGCCGCCTTCATCGCCGCTCCGGCCTTCGGTCAGGACGGCGCTGACGCCGCCGCCGCCGGCGCCGACATGACCAAGGGCCTCGCCGCGATCGGCGCCTCGCTCGGCGCCATCGGCGCGGGCATGGGCATCGGCCGCATCGGTGGCTCGGCCGTCGAGGCGACCGCCCGTCAGCCCGAGGCTGCGTCGACCATCCAGACCCAGATGATCCTCACCGCCGCGCTCATCGAAGGCGTCGCGCTCTTCGCGGTCGTCGTCGGTCTCCTCGCCGTCCTCGGTTGATCGAGGCAGCGAACGCACAGTGATCCACGGTCGGGGCGGGGGAACCCGCCTCGACCGATTCGCCCCGGACGCGGCAGCGCGCCCAGGGATGCCAGGAATCCCGCTCGATCCGCTCGTTCAGAGCCCACACCATGACCAACGCGCTCCCATTCCTCTCCGTCACGCTCGCAGCCGAAGGCGGCGCCGTGAACCCGCTCGCGTTCAAGCTGCTCTCGTACGGCACCGCGATCGTCGTCACCCTCGGCCTCTTCCTGCTTCTCTCGAAGCTCGTCTGGCCGCGGATCATCGCCGGCCTCGACGAGCGCTACGACAAGATCCGCAGCGAGATCGACGCCGCCGAGAAGGCGCGCCATGAGGCGCAGTCGGCGCAGAGGAAGTTCGAGGAGAAGCTCCAGCAGGCGCAGGCCGAGGCCGCGGCGACCATCGCCGCCGCGCAGGCCACCGCCCGCAAGGTGGCGGACGAGCTCCGCGCCAAGAACGACGCCGAACTCTCCGACATGAAGGCCCGCGCGATCGCCGACATCGAGAGCGCGAAGCAGTCGGCCGTCAAGGAGATCAACGACCACGCGGTCGCGCTCGCGACCACGATGGCGTCGAAGATCCTCCGTCGCGAGGTCGGCGCGGGCGACCAGTCGCGCCTCGTCTCCGAGAGCCTCGCGGAACTGTCGCGCACCCGCAACTGACCAGACCCGCGGCCGACCCGCGCCCGACGTACGCCCGACCCACGCCCGACCGAGCCTCACCCGATGGCCACCACCAAGAACATCGACGAAATCGCAAGCGTGTACGCGCAGAGCCTCCTCGAGGTCTGCGACCGCAGCGGAGGCAACGCCGCCGCCGAGTCGTGCGCCGCGGAACTGCGCGAGTTCGCCGAGATCATCCGGGGCGACAAGCGGTTCGCCGAGTTCCTGAAGACTCCGATCGTCGGCAACGACAAGCGCCGCGCCGCGCTCGACCGGATCGTCAAGGGCCGCGTGTCCGACCTCGTCCACCGCTTCATCAACGTCGTCGCGGCTCATGGCCGCGCCGGCCGCATCTCCGACATCGCCGATGCCTTCGACGCGCTCCTGCAGGCCCGCCTCGGCCGCATCGAGGTGGACATGTTCACCGTCGATGGCAAGGCGTCCGACGAGGTCATCGCGACCGTGCGCGCGCGCGTCAAGGACGCGTTCGCGAAGGACGCGGTGCTCCACCAGTACAGCGACCCCGACATGATCGGCGGCGTCAAGCTTCGCATCGGCGACCAGCTCATCGACGGTTCCGTCGCGACGCAGCTCCGCAGCATGCGCGAGACCGTCGCGAGCCGCGGCACGACCCGCATCCGGTCGCGTCTCGGCGACTTCCTCTCCTGACCCGCATTCACCAAGAACTTCCTTCAGAACCCACCTGTTCGGCCGCGCGCCGAGCAACTGAGCAGACAACCACGAGGACCCATCCGTGAAGATCAAGAGCGACGAGATCACGACAGTCATCCGCCAGGAAATCGAGCAGTACTCGGGCAAGCTCGAGATCTCCGAAGTCGGCCAGGTGGTCGAGGTCGGCGACGGCATCGCCCGCGTGTACGGCCTCTCGAAGGCGATGGCCGGCGAGCTCATCGAGTTCCAGGGTGCGGCCGGCAAGGTGATGGGCCAGGTCATGAATCTCGAGCTCGACACCGTGGGCTGCGTGCTCTACGGCGACGCGACCTCGATCCGCGAAGGCGCAACCGCGCGCGCGACGGGCAATCTCCTCGAGGTGCCGGTCGGCCCCGAGCTCCTCGGCCGCGTCGTCGACCCGCTCGGTAACGCGATCGACGGTGGCCCCGCGATCAATGCGTCGGGTCGCCAGAAGGTCGACATCGTCGCCCCGGGCATCGCCGCGCGTCAGCCAGTGAAGGAGCCGCTCCAGTTCGGCATCAAGGCCGTCGACTCGATGGTTCCCGTCGGTCGTGGTCAGCGCGAGCTCGTGATCGGCGACCGTAAGACCGGCAAGACCGCCGTCTGCCTCGACGCGATCATCAACCAGAAGCAGTACTGGGGCACCCCGGACGCGGTCGTGTGCATCTACGTCGCGGTCGGCCAGAAGGACTCGACCGTCGCCGGCGTTGTCGAGACGCTCCGCAAGAACGGTGCGCTCGACTACACGATCGTCGTCGTCGCAGGCGCGTCCTCGGCGGCTCCGCTTCAGTACATCGCGCCCTACGCCGGATGCGCGATGGGCGAGTACTTCATGTGGCAGGGCAAGGAAGGCAAGACGCCGAAGCACGTCCTCTGCGTCTACGACGACCTTTCGAAGCAGGCCGTCGCCTATCGCGAACTCTCCCTCCTCCTCCGTCGTCCGCCGGGCCGCGAGGCGTACCCGGGCGACGTCTTCTACCTGCACTCCCGTCTCCTCGAGCGCGCGACCAAGCTCTCGAACGAGAACGGCGGCGGATCGCTCACCGCGCTCCCGATCATCGAGACGCAGGAAGGCGACGTGTCGGCGTACATCCCGACGAACGTCATCTCGATCACCGACGGCCAGATCTACCTCCAGCCCGAGCTCTTCTCGGCCGGCATCCGGCCCGCCATCAACGTCGGCATCTCGGTGTCGCGCGTCGGTGGCAACGCGCAGATCAAGGCGATGAAGGAAGTCGCCGGCTCGCTGCGTCTCGACCTTGCGGCGTACCGCGAGCTGGAGGCGTTCGCGCAGCTCGGCACGGATCTCGACCCGGCGTCGAAGCGCCAGCTTGACCGCGGCGCGCGCATGGTCGAACTGCTGAAGCAGGGTCAGTACGGTCCGTTCGACGTCATCGACCAGTGCATCTCGATCTTCGCGGGCTCGCGCGGCTTCCTCGACGACGTTCCGGTTCCGGCCGTGAACAAGTTCGAGACGGGTCTCCTCGAGTACTTCAGGACCCAGAAGAAGGACCTGCGCGACAAGCTCGTCGCGTCGAAGTCCTTC
>JBIIYI010000018.1:0-14314 GCA_044346895.1 Phycisphaerales bacterium | reverse complement strand
CGGCGATGACCGTCTCGCGCGCGCTCGCCGCCGCGCAGTCGCTCGAACTCTCGAAGGAGGAGCGGCAGATCGCGGCGCCGATCCTCAAGGAGATCGAGGCGCGCCTCGGATTCCTCGCGTCGGTCGGCCTCGACTACCTCTCGCTCGACCGCACCAGCTCGACCCTCTCGGGCGGCGAGGCGCAGCGCATCCGCCTCGCGACGCAGGTCGGTTCGGGCCTCGTCGGCGTCTGCTACGTGCTCGACGAGCCGACGATCGGCCTCCACCAGCGCGACAACGACCGCCTGATCGCGACGCTGCGCCGCCTGTCCGACATCGGCAACACCGTCGTCGTCGTCGAGCACGACGAGGACATGATGCGCGCCGCCGACTGGATCGTCGACATCGGCCCCGGGCCCGGCCGCCACGGCGGCACGCTCGTCGCGGAGGGCGATCTCGCGGGAATCGCCGCGCATCCGACGAGCCTCACGGGCGAGTATCTCTCGGGCCGCCGGAAGATCGACGTGCCGAGGAAGCGCCGCAAGCTGTCGGAGGACCACGCGATCGTCGTGAAGGGCGCGAAGGAGAACAACCTGCGCGCGATCGACGTGGCGTTCCCGCTCGGCGGGCTCGTCTGCGTGACCGGCGTCTCGGGCTCGGGGAAGTCGACGCTCGTCAACGACATCCTGCTCCAGGCCGCGAAGAAGCACGTCCTCGGCGAGAAGACGGCCCCCGGCGCGCACGGACGCGTCACCGGGCTCGGCGACATCGCGCGCGTGATCGAGGTCGACCAGTCGCCGATCGGCCGCACGCCGCGCTCGAACCCCGCCACCTACACCGGGATCTTCGACGAGATCCGGCGCATCTGGTCGCTCGTTCCCGAGTCGAAGATCCGAGGCTACGAGCCGGGCCGCTTCTCCTTCAACGTGAAGGGCGGCCGCTGCGAGGTGTGCCAGGGCCAGGGCGTGAAGCGGATCGAGATGCACTTCCTGCCCGACGTCTTCGTCGCGTGCGAGGCGTGCAAGGGCAAGCGCTACGCGCGCGAGACCCTCGACATCCGCTACCGCGGCCGGACGATCGCCGACGTCCTCGACGCGACCGTCGAGGACGCGCTCGGCTTCTTCGACGCGCATCCGAAGATCAACCGCATGCTCGAGTGCCTGCGCGACGTCGGCCTCGGCTACATCCAGCTCGGGCAGGCCTCGACCACGCTCTCGGGCGGCGAGGCGCAGCGCGTGAAGCTCGCGACCGAACTCGGGAACGCCACCGACGCGCAGACCCTCTACATCCTCGACGAGCCGACGACGGGGCTGCACTTCGCGGATGTCGCGCGGCTGCTCTCGGTGCTCGAGCGCCTCGCCGACAAGGGCCACACGCTCGTCGTGATCGAGCACAATCTCGATGTCGTGAAGTGCGCAGATTGGATCGTCGACCTCGGCCCCGAGGGCGGCGACCGCGGCGGGACCGTCGTCGCGACGGGTACGCCCGAGCAGGTCGCGCGCGCGAAGGGCAGCTGGACCGGGAAGTGGCTCAAGCCGCTGCTCGCGGCGCGCTGAGCGAAGCGCGCGGAGCCGACGTGCGATCCGTGCGGCGGACGATCGTGGCGCGAAGACGATCGTGGCGCGAAAACGAACGCGGCGCCCGGTGCGGACACCGGGCGCCGAACGATTCGATGGACGGGGCTGCGCGTCGGGCGCTCCCGCGGACGGCGCTGCGCGTCGGGCGCCCCCGCGCGACCTCACTTGATCTTGAACTTCACGTCCGGTCCCGGCATCACGTGACCTTCGACGGGCGAGAAGACGAGCGCGAGATGGTGCGTCGCGCTCGGCGCCTTCCGCGTGCTGTTCGCACGGTTGCGTGCGCGGCGGAAGACGTCCTCGATCTCGTTGCAGAGGTTCTTCAGGCGCGCCGCCTCGTCGTCGGTGAGGTTCTCCCACTGGAGCACGATGCGCTTCGCGCCGAGGCCCCCGGCCGTCTTCACGTCGGTGGCGACGCCACGGCTCTCGGAAAGCCACGGGCGGAGGAAATCGGCCGCCTTCGAGAGGTCGCGCTTCGAGTCCGACTCGACCGGCAGCACGATCTCGCCGATCGTCGCACGGTAGTAGCGCGGCCGCTTGCCGCGTCGACCCGGCGTCGCCTCGCCCGCGCGGGACACGAGCAGTCCCGCACGCTCGAGGTGCCTGAGGTGGAAGTAGAGCGCGGTCCGGTTGAGGCCGACGGCGTGCGCGAGTTCGGTGACCGACGTCTCGCCGAGCCGACGCGCCGTCTCGAGGATCCGAAGACGCAGCGGGAGCCGGATGGCCTGCCAGTGCTGCGCGCGGGTGAGTTGGAGGACGGGTGCTTCGTTGGATGGTTCGGGCATGGTTCTCAGGGACTCGGCGGCGCGCCGTCGATCGTGGGCGCGCCAAAGTGCACGACATGAGCCGCCGAACCGGTCCTGCGTGCGACGAGTATCCAGCGTCCCATGCCGTCGGACGCCGGAGCCGCCAGCGGCGTGAAGCCGCCGACGTGTCGCACGATCTGGAGCAGTTCGTGCGCTGCAAAGGGATGCAGCGCTTCCCCGCGGGTCTCACACGCGCTCGCTCGTGCGCGGGCTCTCACGACGAGAAGCCCATCCGCAGCGAGGAGTCGCCTCGATTCCCCAAGTATCCCTACAGGATTCCACGTTCGCTCCAACATGTCAAGCAGACAGACGAGACGAAATGCGTTTGTAGGACCCGTTGTCGAGGAAAGATCATCGACAAATGACAATTGCAGCGATCCGAGGGGCTTCGTCGCGCGCGCGATCATCGCCTGTCCGCGCTCGATGCTCGGCCGATGCTCCTCGAAACCGACCACGTCGACTCCGTCGCGCGCCCGGAGAAACGCGGCAAGTCCGCTGCGGCAGCCGAGGACGGCGACGGGTCCGTCGGTCGCGCGCATGAGCGCGAGTTCCTGCGCGACGTGCGCCTGGGTTGCGGAATCGACGGCGAATCCCTCCCATTCGGCGCCCGCCGGCTCCTCGCCCGTCGCTTCGGGATTCCAGCGCGTCGGCGGCCCGAGCCGCGCGCGCGCGCAGAGCGGCGTTCCGCCGAAGCGCCGCCATACCTCGGCGAGATCCGGCGCGAGCCGATCCACGCCCCACTTCTCCTGAAATCGACCGAGGCTCCGCGCGAGCCCCGCCCCGGTGTCCGCGGTGTTCGGCCGCCAGTGCCGTTCGGCATGGAAGTGGCGGAACACGACGCGCCGCGTGGCGAACGCCGTCCAGCCCGCGAGATTGAGCCGCATCGCGAGCTCCTCGGTCTGTCCGCGAAGCACCGTCTCGTCGTATGCGCCGACCTCGGCGATCGCGGCGCGGCGCGACGCGTGGAAGCAGCCCATCGCGTGCTCGACCTCCAGCACCTCGGGAAGATCCTCCTCGCGCGCGCCCTGCCCGACGTGGTGGTAGCCGAGCGGACTGAGGATCGCGTCGCCGAAGGCGTGCACGCGTCCGTCCGGGAGCTTCTGCAGGCCGGTCACGACGCCGATGCGCGTGTCGGACTCGAGCAGCGCGACGCACTCCGCGACCCAGCGCGGCGTGTCGACGAGGATGTCGCCGTCGAGCCGGCAGACGAACTCGCCCTCCGTCGCGGCGTGGATCGCGTTCAGCACCTTCGAGAGGATGCCCGAGTGCCCGAACTCGAGGAGCCGCAGGAACGGCTTCCCGGCGCGCGGCCCGCGCGTCCACGTGCGCGCGGCCCACGCGCGCGCGGTGGCGAGGCTGTCGTCGGTCGAGCCGTCGTCGCCGACCACGATCTCGAGATCGGTCGGATCGTCCCAGAGCGTCGCCTCGAGGTTCGAGAGGAGTTCGCCGAGGAAGTCCCGCGTTCCGTCGCGCGAACTCGCGCGTCCGTTGTTGTAGTTGGGGATGATGACGGTCGCCGTCGGCACCGGAGGAGATCGACCGGGCGGCGGCCGCTCCTTCAATCGGCCGGCGGGTGCGTGGCGCGAGTCGCTCGTGCGCGGGACGCGAGTCGCTCGTGCGCGGGACGCGGCCGGGTTTCGACTCCGACCGGCGCCTCCGGCCTTTCGGGCCGCCGCGACGGGCGGCTACCATCGCGCCGATGGCCGAATCCTCCGAGTTCCCTCCCGTCGAGGCGCCCAAGCTGGCGCTGCGCGTCCTCATGATGCCGCGCGACACGAACCATCAGGGCACGATCTTCGGCGGCATCATCCTCGCGCACATCGACCAGGCGGGCTACGTCGAGGCGAGGCTGCACGGACTCCACCGCTGGGTGACGGCGAGCATCGACCGCGTCGACTTCAAGGCGCCCGTGCACGTGGGCGAGGTGGTCGAGTTCCACACGCGGACGATCCGGCTCGGCCGGACGAGCGTCGCGCTGCAGGTGGTCGTCGATGCCCAGCGGCTCGACGGCACGTGGGCGCGCGTCACCGAGGCGCAGCTGACGATGGTCGCGGTCGACGCCGAAGGCCGTTCGATCCCCTTCCGGGAAGGAACGGGGAAGGCACGATGAGCCGCGCGCGCCTCGCGCTCCTCGTTTCGGGCGGAGGACGCACCGCGCTCAACATCGCGGAGCGCTGTCGCGGAATCCGCGCCGAGCGGAGGGCGCTCGACGCCGAGGTCGCGCTCGTCGTGGCGCACCGCGAGGACGCGCCCGCCGTCGCGCGCTGCCGGGCCGATGGGTTGCGCGTGGCGATCCTCCCCGCGACCGCGGGTGTCGGAACGGCCGAACTCGACGATCGCATCGACGCGGTCCTCGAGGCCGCGGGCGTCGATCTCGTGTGTCTCGCCGGATATCTGCGGAGATTCCGCGTCGGCGAACGCTGGGCGGGTCGCGCGCTCAACATCCATCCGGGACTTCTTCCCGCGTTCGGCGGCCACGGCATGTACGGCGACCGCGTGCATCAGGCCGTGCTGGCCGCGGGTGCCCGCGAGAGCGGCTGCACGGTGCACGAAGTCGATGGCGAATACGACCGCGGCCCGATCGTCCTCGAGCGGCGCTGCACGGTCGAACCCACGGACGGCGTCGCATCGCTCGCCGCGCGGGTCTTCCGGCTCGAGTGCGAGGCGTATCCCGAGGCGATCGCGCGGCATCTCGCGCGCCACGCCGCGTATCCCATCCTGGAGCGCGCGCGATGAACCGTCCCGTCCAGCCTCGATCCCCGCGAACCGCGATCGGCTTCCTCGCCTCGATCGCGGCCGCGTTCGCCGCGGCGCTCACGCTGCCCCCCACCGCGCGCCGTGCCGCGGCGGCTCCGGTCCTCGTCGGCTTCGCGCAGGCGACGCCACCCGGCTCGAGCGCGCCGAGATCGAAGCGGGACGGCGCCGCGAAACCGTCCGACGGAGGAGCGAACGGCTCCTCGCGCGGCGCGGGCGATCCGAACCCCGACGCCACCCCCGACGCCACCCCCGACGCCACGCATGACGCGGCGCTCGACATCGCGCTTCGCGCCCGCGACTTCGCCGCGATCGACCGGATCGTCGAGGCTCGGCTCGCGCGCGGCGATCGCGATCCGGTCCTCCTCTACAACGGCGCGTGCGCGCTCGCGCAGCTCGGCCGCCTCGATGCCGCGGAGAAGCGGCTGCTCGAGGCGGTCAAGGCGGGCTTCCGCGACTTCGACACCCTCGAGGCCGACGCCGACCTCGAGCCGATCCGCGCATCGCGGACCTACGAGGCGATTCTCGAGGCGCGCGAGCGCGTCGAGCGCGCGGAGCGTCCGGCGGCACGAGGCGCACGCCGCGCGCGGCCGGATCCGCTTGCGGTCTGGCAGGAGGCGCACGGCGACGCCTACCGCTACGAGCGCGATCCCGACCGCGGGCTCGTCTACGCGACGTTCCTCGAGGAATCCTCGCACGCACGCATGAAGGAGACGCTCGACCAGCTCGGCGCGCACCTCCTCGCCTCGTACTTCGGCAAGGCCCCGGAGGATCCCGTGCTCGTCGCGATCGTCCGCCCCGAGGATGCGCGCAGGTACCTCGACCGCGAGGAGGTCAAGGGCATGTACCTCCACGACGCGCGGCGGCTGGTTGCGCGCGACACGGGACAGTCGCTCCAGCACGAGTTCGTCCATCTCCTCCACTTCGCGCACATGGAGCGCACGGGCCAGCGGCATCCGATCTGGATCCAGGAGGGACTCGCGAGCCTCTACGAGAACTACTCGGTGCGCGCCGACGGCGCGTTCGAGTTCCATCCGAACATCCGCTTCAACATCGCGCGCAGGCAGGTGGTGTCGAAGACGGTCACGCCGTGGAAGGAGCTGTTCGCGCTCGAGCCGAGGGCCTTCATGGCCGATGCGGAGCGCGCCTATCCGCAGGTGCGCGCCATCTTCGAGTTCCTCGCGCGCGAGGGGAAGCTCGAGGAGTTCTACAAGGCGCTCTGCGCCACCTCGCGCGACGATCCGGACGGCGGCGCGGCGCTCGAACGCGTGTTCGGCATGCCGCTCGCGCGCGTCGAGGAGCGCTGGAAGAAGTGGATGATCGACCGCGGCGCCATCGACGACACCGTCTCGCGCCGCGACGCCTCGCTCGGCCTGACGGCCGACGACGCCGGCGACGGCGTGCGCATCCGCTCGCTCGTGGTGCGCAGCGCGGCGAAGGCCGCGGGCCTGCGCGTCGGCGACACGATCTTCGCGATCGACGGCGTGCGCGTCTCGAACCGGGACGAACTGGTGCTCGCGGTCGCGCGGCTCGAGATCGGCCGCCCCGTCCGGGTCGACTACCGCCGCGACGGCGCGGAACTCTCGGTCGAGGTGACGCCGCGGCCGCTCGGCGAGTGAGCCGACATTCCCCGACACGCCGGGGCGGCGAGACCCTACACTCGCGCCTTCCCGAAGGAGGGCAGCGTGGGTTCGAGCGCGGGTTCAAGCGAAGGTCGCGAAGGTTCGAGGAACGAGGCCGCGTCGGCGCCCGGAGCGCGACGATCGGGGACTTCCCGCTTCTTCCTGCGCGGACTCGGGGTGATCCTCCCGAGCGTCCTCACGCTCTGGATCCTCGTCGCCGCCTTCCGCTTCGTCGACGGCAACATCGCCGAGCCGATCAACGCCGGCATCCGGCTCGTCGTCGCCGGCGTCTCCGAGGCCGCCGGCAGCGACGCGTTCACGCCGTCCGCGGCCGAGATCGCCGACGAGCAGGCCCGCGCCGCCCGCGTGCGGCTCGACGCGAGCGAGCAGGCCGCCCGGTGGAGGCTCGTGCGCGAGAACGTGGCCAACTGGTGGGCGGCCCGCTGGTACCTCGACCTCGCGGGGCTCGTCCTCGCGATCGCCGCCGTCTACGTCCTCGGACGCCTCGTCGGCGGCTATCTCGGCCGCCGGCTGCTGTCGGCGTTCGAGTCGGGTCTCCTCACCGTGCCCGGCATCCGGCAGGTGTATCCCGCGCTCAAGCAGGTGGTCGAGTTCCTCTTCGGCAGCGAGAAGAAGAAGCTCAACTTCAACCGCGTGGTCATGATCGAGTACCCGCGCCCCGGGCTCTGGCAGATGGGGCTCGTGACGGGCGACGCCACGCCGGAGATCGTCGCGGCGTGCGGCGATTCGGTGACCGTCTTCGTCCCCAACTCCCCCGCGCCCTTCTCGGGCTGGACCGTCACCGTGCCGCGCGCGGACGTCCGGGAGATCCCCCTCACCGTCGACGAGGCGCTGCGCTACCTTGTGTCCGCGGGCGTCGTGGTGCCGGCCGAACCCCCCGCGGCGGGCGATGCCCGGCGCGCGTGAGCCGTCTTCGAAAGGAAGTTCCATGCAGATCAACGTCAAGGGCAAGCATCTCGAGATCACCGAAGCCATCGACTCGTACGTCCGCAAGAAGTGCGAGCGGCTGACGCGCTACTTCGACAAGGTGCAGTCGATCGACTGCGTGATCGAGAAGGAGCACAACGGCTACCACGTCGAGTTCATCGTGGACGTCGAGCACCACGAGGACTTCATCGTCAACTACCGCGACGCGGACCTCTACGCGGCCATCGACCTCGCGGTCGACCGCGAGGCGCGCGTGATCAGCGAGCACAAGAAGCGCACCCGCGACCACAAGCACGGGACCTGACGCGCCGGTGCGACGAGATCAGTAGAAGAAGAGCAATCGCGCGCCGCGGAGGCCGGACCCCGACCGCCGCGCCGCGCCGAGGAACCACGACAGATGAAACTCCGCGAAATCGTTGTTGAGAAGGCGATCGTCCCGAACCTCGTCGCGACCAAGCTCGAGGATGCGATCCACGAGCTGCTCGACGCGCTGGTCGCGAGCGGGCGCGTGTCGAAGGACATGCGCGACACGTTCGCGAAGGCGATCCTCGCGCGCGAGAAGAAGGGCTCGACCGGCCTCAACCACGGGGTCGCCATCCCGCACACCAAGACGACGGCCGTGAAGGCGCCGCTCGTGGCCGTGGGCGTCAGCCGCACCGGCGTCGACTTCAACGCGCTCGACAAGCAGCCGGTGCACTCGATCTTCCTGATGCTCTCGCCGGAGGAGAACCCGACGCTGCACGTCGATGCGATGAAGGCGATCTTCACCCAGCTCAACAAGGATCAATTCCGGCGGTTCCTGCGCCAGGCGACGACCGTCGACGCCGTGACGCGGCTGCTCGACGAGGCCGACGCGGGAACGACCGGCCGCTGATGGGATCGCGCCGCACGCGGCAGACGCACGCGGCGGACGCACGCAGGACTCGACACGAACGGCACAACGCTCGCCACTACGCTCGCCACATCGCACGGCACATCGCACGGCACAACGCTCGCCTCAACGCACGGCACAAAATGGTCTCGGCGCAGGTCACCATCTCGAACCGACTCGGACTGCACGCGCGGCCCGCGATGTCGTTCGTCGAGGAGGCGTCGCGCTTCGCGGCGGCGGTGAGCGTGCGCAAGTGCTCGGACGGCGAGACCGTCGACGGAAAGTCGATCCTCCAGATGCTCATGCTCGCGGGAACGTGCGGCTCGGTGCTCGAGATCGGGGTCGAAGGCCCGGACGAGCAGGACGCGCTCGCGGCGCTCGTGGCGCTCGTCGAGTCGAGGTTCGGCGAGGACGAGTGAGGTCGCCCGTGTTGCGGCCCGTGTTGCGGCCCGTGTTGCGGCCCGGCCGCCCGGCAGGCACGGACTTCACCCGATCCGCTCGGCTCCGGTGGCGCGGCTCATGAGCTGACGCAGCGCCTCGCGCGGATCGAGCCGATCGAACACCATCGAAGCGACCGACTCGCAGATCGGTATCTCGACGCCCCGCTCGCGCGCCACGCGGACGAGCGCGCGCGAGGTCGGCACGCCCTCGACGACCGACGTCATGCGGGCGAGGATCGACTCGGGCGACTCGCCGCGCGCGAGCGCCTCGCCGAACGAGCGGTTGCGGCCCTCCGGCGCGAAGCAGGTGGTCGCGAGGTCGCCCACGCCCGAGATCCCGAAGAAGGTCTCCATCCGGCCGCCGAGCGCGACGCCGACGCGCGCGATCTCGGCGAGGCCGCGCGCAAGGAGCGCGCTCTTCGTGTTCATGCCGAGCCCCATGCCGTCGATCACCCCTGCCGCGATCGCGATCACGTTCTTGCACGCGCCCGCGAGTTCGACGCCGACGAGGTCGTTCGACTGGTAGATCCGCGTCCACGGCGAGGTGAACGTCGACTGGATCGTGGCTGCGAGCGCGGCATCCGGGCTTGCGGCGACGAGCACCGCGGGAAGTCGGCGCGCGAGTTCGGCGGCGATCGTCGGTCCGCTGAGCGCCGCGACCGGCGACCGGCCGCCGAGCGCCTCGTCGAGGATGTCGCAGGGAAGGCGGAACGTCTCGGCCTCGATGCCCTTCGCGACGCTCACGACCGGCGTCCCTGCTGCGACCGCACGGCCGACGCGGGCGAACGTGGGCCGGATGAACTGCGTCGGGATCGCGCAGACGACGAGGTCCGCGGAGGCGAGCGCCGCAGGATCGGAAGTCACTTCGATCGATGGATCGAGCCGGAATCCGGGCAGGCGGACGCTCGTGCGCGTCGATCCGAGCCGGGCCGCCTCTTCGGCGAACGGCGAGAGGATCGTCGCCCGCGCGTGCCGCGCGGCGAGGAGGTCGGCGAGGACGAGCGCCATCTGCCCGTCCCCGACGATCGCGACATGCTTCCTTGGAACGCTCGACGACACAGGCGCAGGATAACCCGCACCGACATCGGACGGGCGCGGAAGAGTCCCGTCGGGCGAACCGATCGCGCCGTTCGCGCGAAGCCCGCATGCGAGCGCGGCGGTCCGTTCGCCTCCCAACCTGTCCAACCGTCGTCCGCGCGGATTTCGATCCGGCCGCCGACCGAGCGGCCGAACCCCGCCGCTTCGCCTCTGCTACCCTTCCGGCCCGGACCCCGACATGTCGACCCTCTCCTCGACCGCGATCGATCAGCCCACCCGCAACGGCCCCGAGGACGTCGGTGGCGCCGAACGACTCGAACGACAGTTGTTCATCGCCCTCTTCGGCGGCGTGCTGCTGCTGGCCGCGTGGATCTCGCCCTTCTTCGGGATCGAGCAGTCCGTCGCGAAGATCCCGGCGCTCATCGGCGCGCTCGTCCTCGCGGTGCCGCTCGCGCGGGGCGCGTTCGAGGAACTCACGCAGGGCCGCGCCTCGAGCGACAGCCTCGCGAGCCTCGCGGTCTTCGCCGCGATCGCGAACGACATGTACCTCGCGGCGGGCTTCCTCGCCTTCTTCCTCTGGTTCTCCGAACTCGTGCTGTCCCGCACAGCGTGGGGCGCGCAGCGCGCGATCCGCGACCTCGTCGAACTGACGCCGGACGTGGCGCGGCTCGTCGATGCCTCGGGAACCGAGCGCGAGGTCTCGCTCTCGGAACTGAAGCGCGGGTCGATCATCCGCGTCCGCCCCGGCGAGAACCTGCCGGCCGACGGCAACGTGCGCGCCGGCACCTCGAGCGTCAACCAGGCCTCGCTGACCGGTGAAGCCGTGCCGATCGAGGTGCAGCCGGGCACCCCCGTGTACGCGGGCACGACGAACCTCACCGGTCAGATCGAGATCGAGGTCACCGCCGTCAAGGGCGAGACCACGATCGGCAAGGTCGAGAAGCTGATCCGCGAGGCGGAGAGCGCGAAGGGCCGCAAGCAGGAGCTCATCGAGCGGATCGCCGGCTACTACGTGCCGGTCGTCCTGATGGTCGCCGGCATCGTGTGGTTCTTCATCTCGAAGTCGGGTTCGCCCGACGCGAAGGCTGACGCGGCGCAGCGCGCGATCGCGGTGCTCGTGGTCACCTGTCCGGGCGCCCTCCTGATCGCGTATCCGACGGCGATGGTCGCGGCGTTCGCCGCCGCCGCCCGGCTCGGCGTCATGATCAAGCAGACGCGCACGCTCGAGGCCGCCGCGGACATCGACACCGTCGTGATGGACAAGACCGGCACGCTCACGACGGGCAAGTTCGCCGTGAGCCGCCTCGCGCCCGCGGACGGCGTCGACGGCGCGGCGCTCCTCCAGGCCGCCGCCGATGCGGAGCAGTCGTCGAACCACCCGCTCGCGAAGTCGATCCTCGAGACGGCCGAGCGCGCGCGCATCGCGCCGCAGTCGCTCGTCGCCTACCGCGAGGTGCACGGCCGCGGCGTCGCCGCGACGACGGCCTCCGGCGAGATCTTCGCCGGCCGCGGCGCGTGGATCGTCGAACTGAACCCCGCGCTCGCGGGCGAGGTCCGCGCGGTCGAAGCGAAGATCGAGGGCATGTCGGGCGTGCACGTCATGCAGGGCGGGCGCTACCTCGGCGCCGTCGGGCTCGAGGACAAGCTGCGCCGCAACGCCGGCGAGGTCGTCTCGAAGCTGCGCGAACTCGGCGTGCGCCGCGTGGCCATCTTCACGGGCGACCGGCTCCCGGTCGCGACGCGCGTCGGACAGGCGGTCGGCGTCGACGCCATCGAGGCGGAGTGCCTGCCCGAGGAGAAGCACGAGGAGCTCAAGTACCTCATCCGCAAGGGTCACCGCACGCTCGTCGTCGGCGACGGCATCAACGACGGCCCGATCCTCGCGACCGCGGATGTCGGCGTGGCGATGGGCCTGTCGGGCTCGGACATCGCGACCAACAGCGCCGGCGTCGCGCTCATGAACGACGATCTCCGGAACATCCCGTTCCTCCTCGAGATCGCGCGCAAGGCGAAGTCGGTGATCGCGCTCAACATCACCGTATCGATCCTCCTCGCGATCGTCGGGCTCGCGCTCGCGGCGACCGGCAGCCTCGACATCTGGATCGGACCGTTCTACCAGGCCGCCGCGTACATCTTCGTGATCGCGAACTCGCTGCGGCTCGTGCGCTTCGGCGAGGAGTTCGCCGCGACCGAGGAGATCCGCCGGCGCCAGGAGGCGGACGTCGCCGCCAAGCCGATGCGCAAGCTCGCGTCCGCCTGACGCGCTGCGGAGATCCGGCGGCGACTTCCAGCCGGCGCGATGCCGACGGCCCGGTGCGTGCCGCATGCGGCGCGGAACTCCCGCGACCGACCGCGACCGACTGCGACCGACCGCGACCGACTGCGACCGACCGCGACCGACTTCGCCGCACGCCTTCGCGCGTGCGGCGTTTGCTACATTCCCGCGCATGTCGAATCTCTCCCAGATCCAGTCGCTCCTTGGCGCCGACGCCGACTCGCTCCTGAACCACAAGGCGAAGGTCTCGAGGGACATGATCCACGTTCCGTCGCCGCAGTTCGTCGACAGCGTGTTCGGCCCGACCGACCGCAGCCCGCAGGTGCTGCGCAGCCTGCAGGCGATGTACGGACACGGGCGGCTCGCGAACACGGGCTATCTCTCGATCCTCCCTGTCGATCAGGGCATCGAGCACTCGGCGGGCGCGAGCTTCGCGAAGAACCCGATCTACTTCGACGGCGAGAACATCGTGAAGCTCGCGATGGAGGGCGGCTGCAACGCGGTCGCGACGACCTTCGGCGTGCTCGCGAGCGTGTCGCGCAAGTACGCGCACAAGATCCCGTTCATGGTGAAGATCAATCACAACGAGCTGATGACCTATCCGAACAAGTTCGACCAGGTCATGTTCGGCTCGGTGCGCGAGGCGTGGAACCTCGGCGCGGTCGCGGTGGGTGCGACGATCTACTTCGGCAGCGACAACTCGACGCGGCAGATCGTCGAGGTCGCGCGCGCCTTCGAGGAGGCGCATTCGCTCGGCATGGCGACCGTGCTCTGGTGCTACCTCCGCAACAACTCCTTCAAGACCGGCGGCAAGGACTACCACGTCGCCGCCGACCTCACCGGACAGGCGAACCACCTCGGCGTCACCATCAAGGCCGACATCATCAAGCAGAAGCTGCCCGAACTGAACGGCGGCTTCACGGCGCTCAACGCCGGCGACTCGAGCTACGGCAAGCTCGACAAGCGGATGTACTCGGATCTCGCGACCGATCACCCGATCGACCTCTGCCGCTACCAGGTGCTCAACTGCTACTGCGGTCGTGCGGGGCTCATCAACTCGGGCGGCGCAAGCGGCTCCAACGACCTCGCCGAGGCCGTGAAGACCGCGGTCATCAACAAGCGTGCGGGCGGCATGGGCCTGATCTCAGGCCGCAAGGCGTTCCAGAAGCCGATGGCCGAGGGCGTGCAGCTTCTCCAGGCGATCCAGGACGTCTATCTCTGCCGCGAGGTCGGCATCGCCTAACCTGACCGCGTGAAGGTTCTCCTCGCCATGTCGGGCGGCGTCGACAGTTCCGTCGCCGCGGCGCTGCTGCAACGGGACGGCCACGAGGTCGTCGGCTGCTTCATGCGGCTCGGAAGCCCAGGCGATGCACTCGAGACGCCGATCGAGGGGGCCGACTGCAAGGTTGCCGGCGGAAGCGCACGGATCGGCCATCAGGGGTGCTGCTCGATCAACGACGCCGCGGATGCGCGACTCGTCGCGGCGAAACTTGGCCTTCCCTTCTACGTCGTCAACTTCCGCAACGACTTCGGGCGCATCATCTCCTACTTCGAGGAGGAGTACCACGCGGGGCGCACGCCGAACCCCTGCGTCCGATGCAACGACTGGCTGAAGTTCGGGAAACTCCGGCAGTACGCGGAGCAGCTCGGCTGCGACGCCGTCGCGACGGGCCACTACGCGCAGGTCGCGCGGACGGCCGCCGGCCCGCGCATCGCGCGCGGGCTCGACCGCGCGAAGGACCAGTCGTACGTGCTGTTCGGGATCGGGCGCGAGGCGCTCGCGCGCATGATGCTGCCGATCGGCGCGATGGAGAAGCCGAAGGTGCGCGAACTCGCGCGCGAGTTCGGACTCCCCGTGTCGGACAAGCCGGATTCGCAAGAGATCTGCTTCGTCCCGGACGACTACGCGGCGTTCCTCGCGCGGCGCGCGCCGGAGCGCTTCGCGGAGGGCGCGATCGTGGACGAGTCGGGGCGGGAGATCGCGCGCCACGCCGGGCACCAGCA
>JBIIYI010000017.1:0-14319 GCA_044346895.1 Phycisphaerales bacterium | reverse complement strand
CGAGCGCTTCCGGCGCGCAGCTCGTCGCGATGCCCGAGAAGGAAGGCGTGATCGTGGCCGGGAAGCCCCTGCCGAACACGCTGCCGAACGACCCCGCGCCGCTCGATGGCGTCGATGGCCGCAACACCGTGCCGTTCCTCGCGAAGCCGGACCGCACGGGGCGCGTGCTGCCCTTCGCGGTCGCGTGGGCTTCCTTCGAGGACGGCGGCGATCCGGTCGTCGTGCGTGCGACGGGGCCGCATGCGGAACTCGTGCGCGGCACGATCGACAACACCGCGATCTACCGCGCGATGCGCGCAGCGCTGTTCGGGAAGCCGGCTCCGTGAACACGCCTCGCGCGTTGGTGCGCGGAAGCCGCAGTATGATCCGGCCATGCACAACTCCACCGCAACTCCGAGCGCGCGCGTGAATCCTGCGACGCGCATGACTCCCATCGTCCGCGCACCCCGCGCGATCGCCGGTTCCGCGTGCGTGCCGATCCTCGCGCCAATCATCGCGCCGATCCTCGCGCTGCTCCTCCTCGCTCCCGTCGCGTGCCGATCGACCGACGCGTCGCGGGAAGGCGCGGCGACCGGCGCCGGCGCTTCCGCGAGCGCTTCCGCACCGGTGCGGCTCGAGCAGCTCGTGGGAACCTCGTGGACGTGCGCGCAATTCGAACAGGGTGCGATTCCCGCCGACGCGGCGCCGACGCTCTCCTTCGCGCGCGCCGAAGGATCGGGCGAACTGCAGGCCACGGGATTCGCGGGAGTCAATCGATTCTTCGGGAACGCGACCGAGCGGGACGGCGTGCTCGCGCTCGGTCCGTTCGCGGCGACGCGCATGGCCGGTCCCGCCGATCGCATGGAACTCGAGCGCGGCTACCTCGCCATGCTCGCGCGCGTCGATGCGGCTCGACTCGAGCGCTCATCGTCCGAAGGCGAAGTCCTTCGACTTCTCGATGGCGACGCGGTCGTCGCGATGTTCACACGCGCGCGCGATTGAAGATGAATCGCGCGGATTGGTAAGAAATGGCGTGGTATCGCGTGGAATGGCGAGCGTCCGCGGCCTGCGATCGAAGCCGGTCATGGGCGCGGGAGGAAACGCACACCGAGCCACCGGCGCCACCGGCGCCGCCGACGCCACCGATAGGCCGCATTCGTGCGCCATACGCGAGGATATGGGGCCGTCACCGTGCATCAGGCGTCGAGATCGCCCACTTTGTCATTGCATCGCGGGCGGTCGTTCCGGTAGCGTCGTCCGCATGGACACTCGACTCGAAACCGCTGCGTCGAACCTGCACCATCCCGACGGCGATCCACGCGCTGCATCCAGCCTCTCGACGGACTCGGCCGCCATGCGCGCGACGAGCGTCACGGCGCTCGCGGGCGATCGCGGACGCGGCGTACGCGGTGCTGGGCGCCGGGCCTTCTCCGCGGCCGTGTCGGCCCTGCTCGCATGCTGCGCATCGAGCGTCGCGGTCGCGCAGGACGAGTGTTCCACCGCCGTCACGGCTGTCATCGGAGGAAACACGTTCAACACGACGTCGGCGACCACCAGCCCCGAACCGGTCGACGACTCGCAGTGCTCCGAAACGTTCCTCGGCTGGGGAACGGCCAACAAGGACGTCTGGTTCAGGTTCATCGCGCCGGATGACGGCCTCCTGACGGTCGATACCTGCTTCGCCGGCAGTTTCGACACCTCGATGGTCCTCTACGTCGGTACCTGCGGCGCGCTCACCCAGATCGCCTGCAACGGCGATACCGCGGATTTCCCCGGGTGCCAGGCGTTCTACTCGCGGATCGCGAATGTCGAAGTGCTGGCCGGCCAGACATACCACGTTCGCGTCGGAGGCTGGACGGGTGCGTCGGGAGTTTCCGAATCGGGGTCGGGCAGATTGAATCTCAGCTTCATCGCGGCGAACGCCGGCTGTTTCGGCGCCAAGGGAAGCTGCACGGAACCGCACGCGAGCGGCGGCTGCAGCGACATCGAGTGCTGCAGCGCGGTCTGCGAGGTCTTTCCGTCGTGCTGCGACGCGGCATGGTCGGCCGATTGCGTGAACGTGGCGGTCGATCTCTGCGGCCTGTTCGACTACCGCTGCGTCCATCCGAGTCCGCTGGTCGCCAACGACTGCGCGACGAATGCCGAGGTCCTCACGGTCGACACCTTCCGCGACATCAACACCAACGGCTGCAACACCGACGGCCCGTACCATCCCGCGTCCGCCTGCGACTCGGGCAACGAAGTCCTGTTCAACGACATCTGGTATCGCTTCGTCGCACAGGCGAACGGCGTCCTGACCGTCCAGACCTGCGCCCAGTTCGGCGGACCGCCGAACACCTTCGACACCAAGGTCGCGGTCTACGACATGGGCATCGACCCGGAGTCCTTCGACTACGACATGCTGCCCAGCGCGCTTGTCGGCTGCAACGACGACGGCGACACGGACTGTCAGGCCCAGAGCATCTATGCCTCGTACCTTTCCCTCGAAGTCGTCGAGGGCAGCACCTATCTGATCCGCGTCGGCTCCTACGACTTCCCGGGAACCGCGCGCGTCAGGTTCGATTTCCCAGAGCCCTGCGCCCTTCCGGCCAGCACGCGCACGGAAGCCGAGGCCTGCGGCGACAACACCAACGGCGGCTGCGGCTCCGGCGGAGCGGCCGAGTCGATCTCGATCGGCGACGCGGTTCGGGGCACGTTCTGGATCACCGACGACGGCGCGGGCAACCTCACCCGCGATCTCGACTGGTACCGGCTCGATCTCGTCGAGGACAAGGAAGTCACGTTCAACGTGTACTCGAGGAGCTTCGTCGACACATTCGTCCTGAATGGCGACGTCGAGGGCAACTGCCTCGACATCATCATTCTGGGCAGAGGTGCCGATGTCTGCCCGGAAGGCGTCACGCTTTGCCTCCCGCCCGGCACGCACTACTTCCTCGTCGGGATGGACTTCGAGTCGAGCCTGGCCGCCTGCGGCTCGGGCATCGCCAACGACTATGTGCTCGAGGTGACGGCGGTCGATGCGGAGTGCCCGACGGTCGTCCGGGCGGATTGCTCCTCGCCGGGCCCGAACAGCGCGTGGAGCAACAACCAGGCTCCGCCGGCGGGCTCGAACAACCTCGGACAAGTCGTCGCCTGCGCGGTAAACACCGCCTTTCCGAACTGCAGCGGTGGCGGCACGACGTCCAACAAGTACGCACGGGTGTTCACCTCCGGACAGCTCGGCGGCGAGATCGACTGCTTTGAAGTCGGCTTCTTCTCGATCCGACGGCGGCTCGATCCGGCGAACACGACGTGCATGAGCTACCTCTCGGATCTCCCGCTTCCGGCGACCGTCTACATCTGCCGCGACACCGATGGTGCGAATCCGCGCAACGTCATCGCGGCCGCGGGCGACGGGAACGACCTCGAGGTCCTCGCGACCCGTGAGATCGTCGTTCCGGGAATGACCGACACCGGCGCCATCGACTTCGATCCGCCGCTCTGCCTCGATGGCGTGACCGGCAACATCGTGGTCGTATTGGATTGTCCGGACCTGTACGCTGGGAACGGCATCATTCCTGCTGCTTCTGGCTACGGCCTCCGCCCCGCCGGTCTCACCGTCACCGGTCAGTCGTCTCAGGTCTTCGTCCGCTTGAGCTGCGCCGACAGCGCTAGCCAGTTCGTCTCCGCCGAATCGATCGGCGCATCGTTCACCGCCCAGTGGTTCGTCGGTGCGAACGGCAATTTCTCCGGCTGCTCCGCGAACTGCCCAGCCGACTGCACGCGCGACGGGGCCGTCGACTCGAACGACCTCGCCGTGATCCTCACCGCGTGGGGTTCGAGCGACCCGGGCGGAGGACCCTTCTATCCCGACGTCGATGGCGACGGAGTCGTCGGCCCGCGCGATCTGACGGAAGTGCTCGCCGCCTGGGGCCCGTGCGAGTGATCGCCCGAACGGCGCGCCACGAATCGTCGAATCGTCGCGCCGCCGGCGCGCGCGGGTTCGGTATCCTTCGCGGATGCTTCCTTCCGCTCGAACCCCGTCGTCTCCCCGCCGCCTCGCGCGCGCGATCCTCGCCGTCACCGCCTCCGTCGCGCTCGTCGCGACCCTCGCCGCGTGCGGCGCGAGCGCCCGAGCGCGCACCGGCTTCATTCCGTCGAACGTCCGCCTCGCGAAGTCGGACGACCTCACGCAGTCGTGGCGCGCGACGAACTTCGACCGCGCGCAGTACTCGAAGGTCGTGATCGCACCGATCGCGATGCCCGAGCCGGACGAGTACGGCGACCTCGACGCGGACCAGCTGCGCACCTGCCGCGAGACCCTCGAGGAGGCGCTGCGCACCGACTTCGCGCAGCCCTTCGGCGCGGGCTCGGGCGGCCGGACGCTCGTCGTCCGCGCGGCGATCACCGCGATCAAGCCGAACAAGCCGCTCCTCAACGTGGCACCGCAGACGCAGGTCATGAAGCGCGGCTACGGCTACGCGTCGTGCGAGATCTACGCGACCGACGGCGACGGCGGCCCCGTGGTCGCCGCGTTCATGCAGACCTCGGACACCTCGCGCTTCAGCGACGAGAAGCTGAGCGAGACCGGCACCGCGCGCCGCGCGGCCGGCGACTGGGCGAAGGAGTTCCTCGCGGTTCTCACGCGCTGAGCCCGGACGGGCCTCGGGCGACGCACGACCGAAGACCTCCATGGCGCAGCGAGAATCGCCCATCGATCAGCTCGAACGGCTCCTGCGCGCGGGCGACGCCCCGGGCGCGGCGGCCGCCGCCACGGCGCTCCTCGCCAAGGTGCCCAACAGCTTTCCGGCGCGGCTTGCCCGCGCGCGCGCGTACCTCATGGCGGATCGTCCGATCGAGGCGGAGCGCGATCTCGTGCCGGCGCTGGCGCTTTCGCCTCGGGATGAACTCGCGAACCTCCTGCGCGCGCAGGTCGATCTTCAGTACGGCAGGCTCGACGAGGCGATCCCGCGGCTCCGCGGACTCGCGGACGGACGCGGTCGGCATGCGACCGACGCGATGATGGGTCTCCTCGATGCGCTCGCCTCGATGGGCGAACGCGACGAGGCTCGGCGACTGGTCGAGCGCGGCGGCGCGTGGACCTCGGATCCGCGCGCGCCGCTCCACCTCGCGCGGGCGACGGCCTCGCTCGACCCCGCGAAGGGCGTGGAAGCCATGCAGGCGCTCCTTCGGGGAAGCCACCATCCCGAACTCCGGCGACGCGCTGGATTCGAGGCGGCCGGCCTGCTCGACCGGATGCAGCGGTTCCGGGAGGCCTTCGACGCCGCGCGCGAGGCGCATGCGGTCGCGCCGGAACGCCCGGACGCGATCGCGGAAGTGATCCGCACGGCGGAGGAACTCCTCGCGCGCCTCGAGACGGGCACACCGTGGTTCGAACCGCGCGCCCCGCGCGTCGATGGAGTCGCGGTGATGGTCGCGCTCCCGAGATCGGGCACGACGCTGCTCGAGCAGATGCTCGACCGGCACCCGGAGATCAGCGGCATCGGCGAGTTCAAGGGACTGATCGCGATCATCAACGGTCTCGGACACACGGGGTACTGGCCGCAACGCCCGAATCTGATTCCGGCGGCACGCCTCGCGGAACTCCAGTCGCTCTACCTCGAGGGCGCCGGACGCATCCGTCGCCCCGACGCCCGCTGGATCTTCGACAAGGTGCTGCGCGCCTGGCGCGCCATCCCCGAGATCGCCGCGGTCCTGCCGGGCGCGGCCGCGATCTCGGTCGACCGCGATCCGCGCGACACCGCCACGAGCATCTTCCTCTCCTTCTTCAACCCCGGCGTCATTCCGTGGTCGGGCGATTTCGCCTCCATGCGGCGGATGATCGAACTGAAGCGGCGCATCGCGCCGCTCGCGCTCGAGCTCTTCCGGATGCCGAACGTCCACGTGGCGTACGAGGATCTCGTCGAGGATCCCGCCCATCACGCCGGGCGCTGCCTGCGGTTGATGGGGCTTGCGATGGATGAACGGGTGACGCGGCCGGAGGAGAGCGCGCGCCGCGCCGTCACGCTGTCGAGCGAACAGGTGCGCAGGCCGATCAACCGGTCGTCGATCGGGCGCTGGCGGAACTACGCGTGGGCGTTCGACGCGTCGTGGGACGCGGTGGTCGCCGAACACGACGCGATGCTCGCCGCGTCGCGTGCGGCGAGGCTCGCCTCGACCGCGACTTCGGGAGGTTGACCCTCCGAGCGTGCGCGGCGCCTCATCGCGATCTCGCGACGACTTCCCGGAGGTAGCCGAGGAGCGCTTCCGCCTGCGCGCGGCGCGTGAAGCGCGCGGCGAGCGGAATGCGGCGCGAGGCGGTCGACTCGCCGCGCCGCCACGCGTCGTGCATCGAGACGAGCGCCTCGCGGATCGACGCCGCCGAGCAGGGATCCGCGACGCGCGATCGCGGATCCTCGCGCAGCCAGTCGCGGGCGTCGCCCTCGGGAACGAGCCCGAGGATCGGCCGCCCCGTCGCGAGATATTCGTAGAACTTCCCCGGCACCATGCGCGCGCGCGCGCCGGCCGGAAGCCCGTGCATCGCGAGGACGAGGACATCCGCCGCGGCCGCGAATTCGGTGCAGCGATCGTGCGCGAGGAACCCCGGCGTCCGCACTCGGTCGCCGAAGCCCGAGTCGTCGATCACGCGTCGCGTGAGCGGATCGACGTTGCCCGCGATCTCGAGCACGGCCTCGCGCCCCGCCGGATGCGCATCCGCGCGCAGCGATTGAAGCGCGCCGAGCAGGAAGTACGGCGAGCGCCCGCGCCCGTCGATCGATTCGCCCGGCACGCGCAGCGAACGCCACACGCGCTTCGCGGGCGAGAACCGCTGGAAGTCGGTCGAGAGGAAGTTGCCCGCGACGCGCAGGCGCCATGCCTCGCCCTTCGGCACGTCGACCGGCGCGGGGAAGTCGCTCTCCTCCCAGCCGTTCGTGACCACCGCGTAGGGCGCGCGTCCCGCACGCGGCGAGATGCGCTCGAAAGCCGCGCGCGCGCCGGGAACGTTCGCGACGACGCCGTCGGACGCCTCGAGCGCCGACGTCATCCGCGCGAGCTCGCGCCGATGCTCGAACCAGTGCCGCGACACGAACCAGCCGTCGAGCGCCCAGGGATCGCGCAGGTCAATCACCGCCCGCGCCCCGGTGCGCGCACGCACCGCGAAGGCGGCGTCCGCGAGGTCGAACGGACTGAGGGTCGCGAGCGCGACGTCGGGGCGCCATGACTCGGCCACCTCGACCGCCCTCGCCGTCAGCGCGGCGGTCGAGCCGCCGGTGCGCCCCTCGGGCATCGCGGCGCGCTCGACGCGCACGCCCGGCGCACCCTCGATCCACGCGAGGAGCGACGCGTCGTGCGGGTCGTAGACCGCGTTGCGCGCGTGATCGAGCGCCCGCGTCACCACGACGACCTCGCAGCCGAGCGCCGACAGGTGGCGCGCGAAGGACGCGGGCCGCTGCGCGCCGGGTCCTCCGTCGGGTGGGAAGTAGTGGGCGATCAGGAGGATCTTCACGCTTGCTCCGGAACCGGGTGCTCGCAAGGACCACGTTCGTGGCCCGCACTTCGACTATGTCGGCCGGATGGCCGCCGGCCATGTTCCAAATTCCGCATGAAACCCGACTTGTCATCTGCGGCGATCCTCTGCGGATTCCACGCTTCCCACTTGTCGCGCGTGGGTCGTCCGTTAGCGTCGCGGAGTCCGGCGGCAAGCCCCAGCCCCGCGTGGGGAGGGTCGGCCGCCACGATTCCGGAGGCCCGAACGGTATGGCACGAAGCTCCCCTCTCTCGGCGGCACGATTCCTCGCTCCCCTCGGCGCATGCATCGCGTCCCTTTCCGCGGCGTTCATCGCCTGCGATGCGACGGCGCAGCAGTCGATCGAACAGCTGCCCCTCTCGAAGCAGCTCCTCGAGGAGAACCCGAAGCTCCTCTACGACCCGACCTCGGTGCTCGTCCGCTTCAGCGCGCGGGCCGATGAGGACGCACGCGATGCCGCGCTCACGCTCGTCGGCGGCGTGATCCGCGAGCAGTACACGGTCGTCCCCGGTCTCTTCCTCGTCGAGGTCGGAATGCCGGTCGAGGAGGCGATCCTGAAGCTGCTCGGAGCGAGGGGCGTCGCGTACGCCGAGCCGGACTGGGTGATGCGCACGACCGCGATCCCCAACGATCCGAACTTCGGCAACCTCTGGGGCATGCGGAACATCGGACAGACCGTGAACGGCGATCCCGGCGTGTCCGGCGCGGACAGCCGAGCGTACCTCGCGTGGGACGCCTACACGGGCGACCCGAACTTCGTCGTCGCGATCATCGACGACGGCACCAACAACACCCATCCCGACCTCGCGGCCAACATGTGGTCGAATCCCGGCGAGACCGCAGGCAACGGCATCGACGACGACGCGAACGGCTACGTCGACGACACGTTCGGCTACGACTTCTACCAGCGCGACAGCAATCCGTCGAACACCGCGCACGGCACGCACACCGCCGGCACGGTCGGCGCGGTCGGCAACAACGGGGTCGGCGTCGCGGGCGTCTCGTGGCGGTGCAGGCTGATGGCGCTCCGCTTCATCGGCCCGAATGGCGGACTGACCTCCGACGCCGTGCTCGCGGTCCAGTACATGAACCAGAAGCGCGTGAAGGTGTCGAACAACTCGTGGGGCGGCGGCGGGTTCTCGCAGTCGCTCTACGACGCGATCAACGCGAGCAAGACGAATGGCCACGTCTTCGTCGCCTCCGCCGGCAACAGCGGCGTCAACAGCGACACGTCGCCCTCATACCCCGGCGCGTACAACCTCGACAACATCATCAACGTCGCCGCGACCGACAACAACGACGGCCGCGCGTCGTTCTCGAACTACGGCGCGACGAGCGTCGACATCGGCGCCCCCGGCGTCAACATCCTCTCGACCTACGGCACCAGCGGCTACTCGTACCTCAACGGCACGTCGATGGCCGGCCCGCACGTCGCCGGCGCCGCGGCGCTGATCTACGCGGCCAATCCGTCGTACACCTACACGCAGGTCAGGAACCGCATCATGTCGACGGCGCGTCCGGTCGCATCGCTCTCGGGTCGCTGCGTGACGGGCGGCGTGCTCGATGTCGCGGCCGCACTCGGCGGCGGTGGCGGCGGCGCGAACACGGCGCCGACCGTGACGATCTCGTCTCCAGGCGGAGGCTCGTCCTTCGCGTCGGGCGCGACGATCACCTTCAGCGGCTCGGCGACCGACACGCAGGACGGCTCGCTCACCGCGTCGATGACGTGGACCTCGAGCCTGCAGGGCGCGATCGGAACGGGTGGTTCGTTCACGCGCAACAACCTCGTCGTCGGCACGCACACGATCACGGCGACCGCCGTCGACAGCGGCAGCCTGAGCACCTCCTCGACCGTCACGATCACGGTGACGAGCGCTTCGACGCCGCCTGCGGCTCCATCGGGCATCACCGCCACCAATGCCGGCGGCACGATCACCGTCCGCTGGACCGACAACTCGACGAACGAGACGACGTTCGGGATCCGCCGTCAGCAGCGCGTCGGCAGCACGTGGACCAACGAGACCATCGTCGGCTCGGTCGGCGCGAACGTGACGCAGTTCACGAACGTTCCAGGCGCCGGCCGCTGGCGCTACTCCGTGCGCTCGGTCAACGCGAGCGGTGTTTCGGCATGGTCGACCTGGGCGCAGGTGACGGTGAACTGAGCGCGGCGACGCGTCCCAACGCGCGATCGAACGCAACGGGGAGGCCCTTCGGGGCCTCCCCTCTTTCGTTGGCTCAGCGCGCGCGCTCCGCCTCGTGCGCCGCCGCGAGCGCGTCCCACGAGCCGTCGAAGGCGAACTCGTAGTTCCTCCAGCGGCCGATCGACGACCGGTTGATCGGCTTGCGCACCTGGCCATGGCTGAGGGTGAACACCGCGCGACGGTTCGCTTCGGGTGCGAGCACGGCATCGTCCATCGGCAGTCCGAGGCGCGCGAGCACGCGCCCGACATGGCCGCGCGGATCGTCGACGAGGCGCTCGTAGACGACGCGCTCGTGCGCGATCTCGAGCACCTCGAGGGCGCTGGGCACGAGCCTGCGCTCGGCCTCGTGCACGCGGCGGATCGAGGCGAGGCCCGCGGTCCAGCCGTCGGTGATCGGATGGAAGTACGAGAGGAACGTGCTGATCGCGGCATCGCGCGGATCGCGGGCGACCGAGAGGCAGGTCGCACCCGGCAGGATCGCCGCGACGGCGGGCAGGTACCGCCACGCGCGCAGCGTCTTGTCGAAGGCGACGCGCGCACCCGCGCGAGCAAGCGAGCGCGCGCCGTCGACGTAGCGCGCCTGCACCGCCTTCGCCGCATCGCGCGAGAGCGTCGCGGTCCGGCGCGGCCACGCGCCGATCGAGACGAGGTCCTCGACGATGCGGTCGATGCCCTCGTACTCGCCGATGCCGGAGATGCCGGGATGACGGTCGAGCATCTGCTCGAGCAGCGTCGTCCCCGAGCGCGGGAGCCCGACGACGAGCGCGACGCCTTCGACCGGATCCGCGCGCGGAGTGATCCACCGCGCGCCCTTCGCGACGAGTTCCGACTGCTCGCGCGCCTCCATCAGCAGGCCCTCGAGGTCGAAGCGCGGCGTGAGTTCGGCGTGGAGTCGCGTGGCGAGATCGAACGCCTCGCGGTACCGGCCGAGCCGGTCGAGCAGGCCCACGGCGTCGAACCCGGCCACGCGCCGGAGGATCGGCGTGCGTCCGGCCGCCTCGAGCGCGAGATACGCGCGCAGCGCGCCCTCTGCGTCGTCCCGTTCGAGCACCCGCGCCCGGGCGAGCGCGATGCGCGGGTCCGTGCTCCACGGCGCCTCGCGCGCGAGGAGGGCGCGCAGTTCGTCGTGCCTGTGGGAGAACCAGTACACCTCCGCGAGGGTGACCGCCGCTTCCGCCGTCACCGGCGAACGCGCGTCCACGAGCTTCACGAGCCGAGCCACGGCGTCGTCGATCCGGCCAAGCCGCTGTTCCACCATGGCGCGCAGATGGTTCGCCTGCGGATCGCCAGGCGCGATGTCGAGCGCCTTCGCGAGGTCGGCGTCGGCTTCCGCGAGATGCCCGAGATTCAGGTTGGCGCAGCCGCGCCCGAGCCACGCGGGAAGGTTCCTTCGCCCCTGCGCGAGCATCGCGTCCGCGACGCGCACCGCGCCCGCCATGTCGCCCGCCTTGATCAGGCGCTCGAGTTCCGCGGGAGTCGGAGGCGTGGGGCGGCCTGGCTTCATCGGGAGCGCAGGATACGAGAGCGACGGTCGCGCGCGAAGGAGGATCGGGCTCCCCCGGCCCGCGCGCCTGCCGGAGAAACGACGAGGCGCCTCGGATCGACCAAGGCGCCTCGCGATGGTGCTGGGCTGGCTGCGGCGAACCGCTCGGGATCCGATCGGGATCCGATCAGCGGCGGCGCCGCGAGAGCCCCGTCCAACCGGCGATCGCGAGCAGCGCGAGCGCACCCGGCGCGGGCACGATCGCGAAGTTCGTCAGGTCGAAGCTGCCGTCGATGTTCTGCCCGGCGAGCGCGGCCGGGACCGTGAACCCGAACTGCATGTTCCCGATGTTCGAGAAGATGGCCGCGTAGGTGCCGCCGCCGAGCGAGATGATGTCGCTGCTTCCCTCGCGGAGGTCGAAGGAGATCGTCGTCCACGTGTTCGGCAGGACCACGGCCGAGGAGATCGTCGACGCGCCCGGCGTGTTCACCGGCGTCGCGAAGCGCCCGGTCACCGTGATCGCCTCGGAGAGGTTGTGGCGGAACGAGAACGACACGCCGGTCACGCCCGCGGCGATCCAGTTGCCGACGTAGGCGCCGCCCGACGAACCGTACGACTGCTGCGCGCGGATGACCGTCGGCGGGAAGCCGCCGACCGTGGTCGCGCTCAGGTTGAAGATGCTGGTGACGTACGCCGCACCGTCCGGGCCGCCGGAGGCGTTCCAGTTCAGCACCGACGCGCCGTTCGAGTTGCGCCAGTTCTGCGCACCCGTGGCGAAGTTCTCGGAGAAGTCCGTGATCGCGGCGGAAGCCTGCGATGCGACGATGACCGCGCACGACGCCGTGGCGCCGGCAAGAGCCTGCATGTTCATGATGAAAATCCCTCTTCGATGCGCCGTGCCCATCCGGAATGCGTCCGGGCCCGACGACGCTGCCTGCTGACCACCGCCGTCGGCGCATCCCTCATGCGCCCCATCCCTCCACGGCGGTTCCCAAACGTACGCCCGAAACCCGCGGCGGGCGAACACGCCCTTCGAAACGATCGAGATTTCGGCGGGAAGTCGGCGGAGGGGAAGGTTTCCGGCCCTTCCGGCGCGGCGTGAGGTCTGCTTGAAACTCGCATGAGGCTGGCTTGAGGCGGCCCCGAGGCTTGAATCCAACCTGTCCCGCGTCCGCAGCGCGTCAGGCGTCGCCGAGTACGGCGTCGACCAGAAGGCTGGCGCGGTCGGGAGCGCGATCGAGGAAGAGCGACGGCTCGAGCACCTCGAGTTCCATCAGGAGCGGACGACCGTCGGCGCCGCGCGCGAGATCGACGCGGGCGTACGCGATCTCGCCGAGCCCGAGCCCCCGCACGTGCCCGAGGATGGCTCCGGCGAGCGCGCGCTCGTCGGCGGCGGGCTCGACGAGGCCGCGCGACTGCTCGGCGTCGTCCTTCCACCGCGCGCCCTTGTGGATCGCGTGGGAGAAGCGCGCGCCGAAGTGGACGAGGTTCGTCTCTCCGTGCGCCACCACCGAGGCGAGGCACGGCTGGACGAGCAGGTCGCGCTCGGCATGCTCGAGATGGTGGTCGCGCACGTTCGCGACGTCGCCGCGCGCCACGCGGATCGTGGCGAAGCTCCCGGCCGAGACCGCGGGCTTCACGACGAGTTCGCCGAAGCGCTCGAAGTGCGCGTGCCAGTCGATCTCCTCGCCGGCGCGATGCAGCACGGTGGGCACGACGTCGAGGCCCGCGCGCGCGAACTCGACGAGGTACGACTTGTGCAGGTTCCAGCGGAGGACAGCCGGCGCGTTGACGAGCCGCGTCGCGGCACCGACGCGGTCGATCCACGCGCGGAACGCCTCGAGATGCGCGAGGTAGTTCCACGTCGAGCGCACGACCACCGCGTCGAAGGCGCGCCAGTCGGCCTGCGCATCCTCCCACGCCACGATCTCGACATCCGCGCCGCGAGAGGCGAATGCGTCGACGAGGATGGGAAGATCGTGATCGGGACGCGGGAGTTCCCGGGCGGTGGCGAGGGCGATGCGCATGATGGTGGACTGCTTCGGGAGCTTTCCGAGATGGCGTTCCTGGATGGCGTTCCTGGATGGCGTTCCTGGATGGCGTTCCTGGATGGCGTTCCTGGATGGCGTTCCTGGATGGCGTTCTTCGAGAGGACCGGCGTCCTTCAGCGTTCCCTGCGCGCCTCGTGCGACGCGACGAGCGCATCCCAGCTGCGGTCGAAGGCCCACTCGTAGTTGCGCCATCGGCCGATCGACGAACGGTTGATCGGGCGCTTGACCTGCTGGCTCGAGAGCGTCGCCGCTCCGCGGGAACTCTTCTCAGGCGACAGGACCCGTTCGTCCATCGGCAGCTGCATGAGGTCGAGGCATCGACGGGCGTAGGCCGGAGGGTCCTCGACGAGGTCCTCGTAGATGAAGGATGCGAAGCGGAGCGGCCCGTCCTCGCCGCCGAGCGCCTCGACGGCGGCCGGCACGAAGCGGTTCCTGAAGTCGATCATGCTGCGGACGAGATCGAGCGACCGCGTCCACGCGTACGCCTCCGCGCTCAGGAACGACATGAACTGGCTCACGGCCATGTCGCGCGGATCGCGATCCATCCGGAAGAGGACGGATCCAGGCAGCGCCGCCGCGATCTCGAGCGGAAGCTGCCATGCGATCAGCGACTTGTCGAACGTCCACGTCGCGCCGTCCTTCCGGATCTGGCGCGCGCCCGCGACGTAGTGCGACTGCACGGAGGCCAGCAGGCGCTCGGGGATGATGCGCAGGTTGCGCGGCCAGCCCGGCGTCTTGCCGAGCGCATGCTGGATGTCGGTCAATCCGTCGAACTCGCCGATGCCGCCGATGTCGGGATGACGGTCGAGCATCATCTCGAGGAGCGTCGTTCCCGATCTCGGCATTCCGCAGATGAAGGCCGCCTTCGACACCCGCTCCACGCGCGGCGACTTGAGATCGGCGGCCCGCTCGAGCGCCTGCATGCGGTCGCCGAGCGGCCCGAGCCAGTCTGCGATGTCGATCGGCTGCGTGGTGAGGCGGTGCGTCTCGGCCGCCCATTCGAACGCCTCCCGGTACCGACCCGCCTTGTCGAGCCGGCCGGCCGCCTCGAAGCCCGCAAGCCGGCTCAGCAGCGGCGCCCCGCGCCCCCGGAGGATC
>JBIIYI010000290.1:0-4335 GCA_044346895.1 Phycisphaerales bacterium | reverse complement strand
AGGCGAAGTAGTGGACGAGCCGATCGATGAGCGCCTTCGGAAGATCCTCGAGATCGCTCGCCCGGCCGTACACCGGATCGCTCGCGAGCACCGCGATGATCTTGTCGTCCGCCTCGCCGCCGTCGACCATCTCGATTCCGCCGACGACGCGCGCGTCGAGAATGACCTCGTTGCGGTTGATCGGCCGCTCGGTCAGCACGCAGATGTCGAGCGGATCGCCGTCGCCGCGCGTGGACGCGGGCGAGAGCGCCGCGACGCGCGCCCCGCAGTAGGTGCGCGGCACGAACCCGTAGAGCGCCGGCGGCACCGAACTCGAACGCTGCGGCCGGTCGACGCGCAGATAGCCCGAGTGCTTGTCGATCTCGTACTTCACGACGTCGAACGGCGTGATCTCGATGAACGCGTGCACGACGTCGGGCGGCTTCGGGCCGACCGGTAGGCCGTGCCACGGATGCGGCCGCGAGGTGAGGAACTGGATCGCGCCCTTGCTCATGCGGGGACCGCCGTCGGGTGAACCGTCATCGCGTCACTTCTTCGGGAGCTTCTTCAGCAGTTCCTCGACCGCCTTCGCAAGCTGCGCGTCGTGGCCGCGCGACTCGTCCTCCGGCGTCTGCACGACCACGAAGTCGGGCATCGCGCCGTTCTCCTCCATGTCCACGTCGTTCGGCAGGTACCAGCCGCGGAACGGCATGCGCACGGTCGTGCCGTCGACGAGGCTCTCGGAGCCGGTCGAGATCACGCCGCCGGCCGTCTGCTGACCGACGAGCGGACCGCGTCCGAGCGTCTTGAACGCGTGCGAGGTGATCTCGGCGTTCGAGAAGCTCTTCTCGTTGCAGAGCATCGCCATCGGGAGCGTGTACCGCTGGATGAACAGGCGGTCCTGCGGGTAGCTCGTCTTGCGCGAGAGGTCGCCCTCGCGCGGGATCGCGTAGGCGTGCGGCCGCACGTCGATCGACGAGAGCAGCCGGTCGGCGGTGAAGCCGCCGCCGTTGTTGCGGACATCGACGAGAAGCCCCTCGCGACCGGCCGCCGCGGCGTAGAGATCGCGCTCGAAGCGGTCGAGCGACGCCTGATCCATCGACTGGATGTGCAGGTAGCCGATGCGGCCTCCGGAGAGCCGCTCGACCTTGCGCGCGTTCTCGAGGACTTCGGCGCGATATCGAAGCGCGCGCTCGTCCGACGAACCCATCGGCACGATGATCGCGCCAAGTTCGACGGGCTTCGCGGGCTCGGCCGCCGGCGCGGCGGCGTCGGCCGGGGGAGCCGCGGCGGCCGCGGCGCCTGCCGCATCCTCCGCGGGCTTCGCGGGGCGCGAGAACGTGACGAAGATCTCCTGACCGATCTTGCCCGCGAGCATCGTCTCGAGCGGCTTGGTCGGATCGACCGGCTCGAAGTCGATCGAGAGGATCGTGTCGCCCGCCTCGATGCGCGGATTCGCCAGCGCCGCGGGCGAATCGGGCAGCACCGCCGTCACGCGGCGGCCGCCCTCCGCGGCTTCGGTCGCCACGCCGAGCCGACCCTGCGCGCGGCGATTCGAGGATGCGCCGGGGCCCGCAGTCGGCCCCGCGCCGTTCGGGTCGGGCGAGCGCACGCCGAGGTGCGACGCGTCGAGGTGGCCGATGAACATGTTCGCGACGAAGTCGAACTCCTCCGCCGTCCGCGCGCGCGCGGCGAGATCGCGGTGGAGCGCGGTGAGGGCCGGCCAGTCGAGCCCCTTCTCCGCGGGGCTCTTGTAGAACTTCTGCCCCATGATCCGCGAGATCTCGTCGAGCTTCTGCATGTTGCGCCTCGCGAGATCGATCTCGCTGGTCGCCGAGACGTCGAACGACTTGGCGTCTCCTGCAAGACCGATCGTCTGCGCGCCACCCGGGCCGAGCGCGACGATGCGGTCGCCGGCGAAGTTGAGGCCGACGATCGACGCGCCGGGCGCGATCTTCTTCTGCTCGCTGCCGTCCCACTTCACGCTGTAGATGCCGCGGTCCTTGCCTTCGGTGCCGACGAAGACGATGCGCTCGCCGGTCGGGAGCATCTCGAGGTTGACCTCGTCTCCCGGAAGCGTGGTGACGCGGCGGACGCGGAGGTAGGCGTCGTCGAGTTCGAGCCCTTCGAACGGATCCTTCGCGGCGGGTGCGGCGGTGGGAGCGGCCACGGCGGGTGCGGGCTGCGCGGGCGCGCCGGGTTCCGCAGCGGCGGCGGGCGCGGTTTCGGGCTTGGCTTCAGGCTTCGCTTCGGGCTTGGCTTCGGGCTTGGCTTCGGGCTTCGCTTCGGGCTTGGCTTCGGGCTTCGCCTCCGGCTTGGCTTCGAGCGGCTTGCGCTTCTTCTGCGCCTCGGCTCCATCCTTGAAGTACTGCTCGAGATCGCGCGCGGAGTAGCCCTCGAGATCGCGGTCGAGCATGACCACCCACACGTCGAACTCCTCGTTCGTCCGCTCGCTCGCGAAGGCGAGCATGCGGCCGTCGGCCGAGAAGCGCGGGCTTCCGTCGTTGTCCGGATGACGCGTGACGTTGACCGCGGGCTTCGAGCCGTCGGCGGCGAGGATCCAGATGTCCTTGTTGAAGTCCTGATCGTGCTCGGCAAGCGCGATCAGCTTTCCATCCGGCGAGAAGACGACCTCGGTTTCGGCGTCCCATCCGGGATGGATCACCTTGACGGCGCCGGTCGCGAGATCGAGCCGCGTGAGGTCGGCGAGGTTGCGCATGAAGAAGAGCGCCGTGCCGTCGGGCGAGGCGACGGGGTAGCGGTCGTTGTCCGGGCCCGAGACGAGCGGCGACACGTCGAAGCGGATCGCATCGGCCCATCGCGCGGGATCGAGTTTCGGATCCTTCTTCTCGTCCTTCTTCGCGTCGTCCTTCTTCCCCTCATCCTTTTTGGCGTCGTCCTTCTTCGACTCGGCCGCACCGGCCGCGGCGGGCGCAGGCGTCTCGGTCGGCGTGGCCGCAGCTGGAGTAGGTTCAGCCTTGGGAACTTCGGTCTTGGGAACTTCGGTCTTGGGAACTTCGGTCTTGGGAACTTCGGTCTTGGGAACTTCGGTCTTGGGGGCCTCGGTCTTGGGAGCCTCGGTCGTCGGAGCCTCCACGCCGTTCGTCGCGGGCTTCGGCGCCTCGGCAGGCTTCGGCTTGCCGCGCTCGCGCGCCTCGGCGCGCGTCTCCGCGACCTTCGCTGCGAACAGCGAGTCGCCCCCGCCGTCCATGTCGCTCGAGAAGTAGAGCGTCAGTCCGTCGGCAGCCCAGCAGAGATCGCGCTCGCGCCCCTCGCCTTCGGTGACGCGCCGCGTCGGGGCCTTGTCCTCGGTGGCGCGCACGAAGACGTCGCCGTCGGCGACGAACGCCATCGTCTTGCCGTCGGGCGACAGCGACACCTCGCTCGGCGCGCGTCCGACCTGCTTGAACTCGCGATCGGCAAGGGCGTCTGCCGCCGCCGTGAACGCAAGCTTCTGCGGCGCCGCGCCGTCCGCGGAGAGATCGATCCGCCACAGGTCGCCGAGCACCGCGAACACCGCCGTCCTACCGTCCGCGGACACCGCGAGCCCGTGGATGTCGGCACCCGAGAAATCGGTGAGCCGCTTGCCCGAGTCGAGCGCGTCGCCGACCTTCGCGCGGAAGAGGTTGAGCGTGCCCGTGCCGCGATCGGAGAGGTAGACGTACTCGTCGGCCGAGATGAACCGCGGCATGCCGTCGTTCCCGTCGTACTTCGTCAGGGGCGCGAACGACTTCGCACCGACGTCGAAGAGCCAGACGTTGCGGTTGTCAGGACCGTTGTAGCCGCGCCGCGACCAGCCCGACCCGCCGCGCTCGAAGAGCACGCGCGCGCCGTCCGCCGAGGGGTTGGCGGCGCCACCGAAGGCGTCGTGCAGCCGGACCGGCGTTCCGCCGTCGACGGAGACGACGTACGGGCGCGTGCTCCGATAGAGATCGCCCTCCGCCGTCGTGTCGATGAAGATGGTCGGCTTCCCGGCGAGCATGCCGACCGAGGCGAGCGCGAACGCCGCGTCGAGTTCGGTCAACTGCCGGAGGTCGCTGCCGTTGGTCGCCATCGACCAGAGGTTGCGGACACCCTCGCGATCGCTCTCGAAGACGATCCGCGCCCCATCGGGCGTGAAGGCGCTGCGATTCTCGATGGCGGGGTTCGCGGTGAGGCGCGTGGCGGCGCCGCCCGCGGACGGGGCGCTCCAGAGGTCGCCCCGCCAGGTGAAGACGACCGTCGTTCCGTCGGGTGAAAGTGCAGGATGCCGGGGCAGATCGACGGTTGCCGCGGAGGCGGCGGGCGCGATGGCCGCGGCGGCGACGACGGCGGCCGAGACGACGGCGGCGGCGAGGGGCGAGAGGATGCGCGCGT
>JBIIYI010000016.1:0-14467 GCA_044346895.1 Phycisphaerales bacterium | reverse complement strand
GCAGCGTGCGACCGCGGGCGACCCGGCGGCCGAGGTCGACGACGCCAGCGAGGCCAGCGTCGTCCGCCTCGTGAACGACCTCCTCCTCGAGGCGATCCGCGAGCGCGCGACCGACATCCACATCGAGCCGTACGAGCATGAGCTCCACGTGCGCTACCGGATCGACGGCGTCATGTCGGACGCGGGCGTGCCGGCCTCGATCCACCGCTTCCGCAACGCGATCACGAGCCGCCTCAAGATCATGGCGAACCTCAACATCGCCGAGAAGCGCCGGCCGCAGGACGGCCGCATCACGCTGCGCAGCAAGGGACAGGAGTTCGACCTCCGCCTTTCGGTCATCCCGATGCTGTACGGCGAGGGCGTCGTGCTGCGCGTCCTGTCGAAGAGCGCGGCGCTCGCAGGCCTCGACGAACTCGGCATGCCGCCGCGCGTCCTCGAGCCCTGGGTCGGGCTCGTCGCGCGACCGCACGGCATCGTCCTCGTCACCGGCCCGACCGGCAGCGGCAAGTCGACCACGCTCTACGCATCGCTCAAGCGGATCGTCGACGGCGAGGTGAAGGCGATCACGGTCGAGGATCCCGTCGAGTACCACGTGCCCGGCGTCAACCAGATCCAGGTGAACCACCAGGTCGGACTCGACTTCGCGACCGGGCTGCGCGCGATCCTGCGCCACGACCCCGACATCATCATGATCGGTGAGATCCGCGACGCCGAGACCGCGAACGCCGCGGTGCAGGCGTCGCTGACGGGACACCTCGTCCTCTCGACGCTGCACACGAACGACGCCGCCGGCGCCGCGACCCGACTCCTCGACATGGGGATCGAGCCGTTCCTCGTCGCGAGCACCGTCGAGGGCGTCCTCGCGCAGCGGCTCCTGCGCCGCGTCTGCCGCGCGTGCGCGACCGCGCGGCCCGTCCGGATCGGCGAACTTCCCGCGGGCTTCGAAGCGCCGCCCGACGGGCTCGTCGCGGAGGCGGTCGGCTGCCGCGAGTGCCGCGGCTCCGGCTACCGCGGCCGGATCGGGTGCTACGAACTGCTCCAGTTCGAGGACGGCGTGCGCGCCGAGGTGATGCGACGCGCGAGCGCCGCGGCCATCGCGCGCGCAGCCTCGCTCGCGGGGCGCATGACCTCGCTCCGGGATGCCGCGGCCGACCTCGTCGCCCAGCGGATCACCACGCCCGGCGAGGCGCTCGCCGCGGTGAAGACCGCCTGAAAGTCCGGTCCGACCGCGGGTTTGACGGGGACGCGCAAACATCCGATACTCTGCGGCTCGAGCCTTGGGCTCATGGAGGTCTGCAGATGGCGTCCCGTTCTTCCACCGGTGTGATCGTTGCTCTGGTGGTCTTCGTCGTTCTCAGCGTCGCGCTGCTCGCGGTCTCGATCATCCTGTACGCGGACAAGTCGACCGCGGAACAGCAGGCGAGCGAGGCCAAGGCGGAACTTTCCCGGTTCATCACCGCCGAGGAGCGCGACCGCACCGAGACCAAGGACATGCTCGAGAAGTCGGCGGGCACCAGCCTCTTCGACTACATGACGAAGCAGAGCCAGGACGTCAGCGCGCTCGTCTCGGGCAACCGCGCCGACTCGATCGACTCCATGCGCTCGGCGTTCGGAGTCGACGAGGGCCAGACCATCCGCGAGGCGATGCGCAAGGTCACCCAGGACCGCGACGCCCGCAAGCAGGAGGCCGAGAGCCTCAAGTCGAAGGCGGCGGACCTCCAGAAGTCGCTCGACGCGCTCAACGAGCGCCTCGCGGCGAGCGAGAAGGCCCGCGAGGAGGCGATCTCGAAGGTCACCGCCTCGATCGCGGCCTACGCGCAGGCGGCCGACGGCTACCGCGGTGAGTTCGATTCTGCGAAGGCCGCGCTCGACGCCACCCGCGCCGACCTCGAGGCCCGCTTCACCAGCGAGGCCGAGGCCCTCCAGAACGAGATCGACACGCTGCGCAACGAGCGCGTCGTCCTCGACGGCCGCATCGCGGCGCTCCAGAAGAAGGTCGACGCGTCGTCGATGAAGGCCGGCAACCCCGCCGCGCTCGTCGACGCCCGCGTCGTCGACTTCGACCCGAAGACCGGCACGATCTTCATCGACATCGGAACCAACAAGCGCGTGATCCCCGGCATGACGTTCGAGGTCTTCGACGACGCCGCCGGCATCTCGGCGAGCGCCAACGGCGATGGCTCGCTGCGTGGCAAGGCCAGCGTGCAGGTCATCAAGGTCGGCGACACCACCTCGACGTGCCGCGTGATCCGCGGTTCCGGCAGCCGCCCGATCGTGAAGGACGACGTCGTCGCCAACGCCGTGTTCAACCCCGACTACAAGTTCAAGTTCCTCGTGCACGGCAAGTTCGACGCCAACGGCGACGGCAAGGCCACGACCGGCGAGGCCGATTTCGTCAAGAGCCGCATCACGGAATGGGGCGGCACGGTGGTCGAGAGCGACGCCCTCACCGGCGACCTCGACTTCCTCGTGCTCGGCGTGCAGCCGCCCTTCCCGGCTCCGCTCCCGTCGGATGCGACCGAGGCGCAGACCCTCTCGTACACCGACCAGCGCGCGGCGCGCGAGCTCTACGACAGCCTCTTCCGGACCGCGTCCGACGCCCAGATTCCCGTCCTCAACTGGGGTCGCTTCGAGGCGCTGACCGGCACGGTCGACCGCTGATCGGCGGCGCGACCGAACGCCGAAGCGGAACGCCCCACCGGCAACCAGCGGACGCCCGCGCAACCCACCGTGGCCTCCACCGGCATCCAACTCACCCAATACGCGGCGGCCCGAACGGTCGCCGCGTTGTTTTCCCCCTTCGATCCCGAGCAGAACCTCGCCACGGCGCGGCTGATCGGTTCGATCTACGCGCGCCTCGGTGCGAAGCGCCGCGCGCGCGCGGTGGCGAACGTCCGGCGGGCGCTCCCCCACCTCCCGTCGGAAACCCAGTGGGAGCTCGTCGACGCGTCGATCGGCCACATGTTCGGCATCTTCATGGTGGATGCGTTCTCGATGCCGCGCGTCGTCGGGCGCGAGAACTGGCACGAGCGCGTGCGCCTCGGCAACGTCGGCCGCGCGATGGCGCATCTCACCTCGGAGAAGCCCTGCCTCTTCGTGACGGGTCACATCGGCAACTGGGAGATCCTTGGCTACGTGCTCGCGCTCGTCGGATTCCGGATGTCGGCGCTCGCGCGGCCGCTCGACAACCGCTTCCTCAACGACTGGCTGCTCGGCGTGCGGCAGCGCACGGGCCTGCGCATCGTCACGAAGTGGGGCGCGACCGACGAGGTGCAGAAGATCATCGAATCGGGCGGCAAGGTGGGGTTCATCGCCGATCAGAACGCGGGAAACGACGGACTCTTCGTCCCCTTCTTCTCTCGACTCGCCTCGACCTACAAGTCGATCCCCCTGCTCGCGCTGCGCTACGAGATCCCGATCGTGTGCGGCTACGCGCGGCGTGTCGATGGCCAGTTCCGCTACGAACTGCGCGTGACCGACGTCATCGAGCCCTCCGACTGGAAGGATGCGGATGATCCGGTCCTCTACATCGGCGCCCGCTACAACCGCGCGATCGAGACGATGATCCGGGAGAGCCCCGAGCAGTACGTGTGGGTGCACCGCCGGTGGAACTCGCGACCGAAGCACGAGCGCGAGGGAACCCCGATGCCGGCGCGCCTGATCCGCAAGCTCGAGGCGCTTCCGTGGATGACCCCGGAACTGCTCTCCGAACTCGCCCTGCCGATCGACGCACCCGTCGAGCCCGCCAATCTCCTTCGAACCGCCGACGGCCGGCCCGTCCCCGCCGCCCTCGACCCGCGGTACCGTGCCTGACATGGCCGGGCGCTTCGCCAACCGCACCATCGCGATCGTCGACGACGACCCCGACATCCTGCAGTCGATCGAGCTGGCCTTCCGGCACGAAGGCGCGACCACGCGCACCGCTTCCGACGGACTCGGCGGGCTGCACCTCGTGCGCGAGTCGAAGCCCGACCTCCTCGTCCTCGACATGATGCTGCCGCGGAGTTCGGGGCTGCTCATCCTCGAGAAGATGCAGGAGGAGTCGATCGCGCTACCCGTGATCATGGTGACCGCGAACCAGGGACGGCGGCACCGCGAGTTCGCGCTCGGACTGGGCGCGCGCGCCTATCTCTTCAAGCCGATCTCGCTCGTCCGGCTGCTCGACACCGCGGCGGAGCTCCTCTCGCCGGCGTGACGCAACCCCGAGCGGCGACCGCGCGGACCGCCGGCGGCGCACGGCGGATTCCGCGCTATCCTGCCCCGCCCGGCGCGGAGCCGGCCCTCCACGACCCGTGAGCACCGACGACACCGCCTTCACGATCCAGCGCATCCGCCCGAAGCGTGAGGGTGGCGGCACGGCGCCGCTCGGAACGGTCGCGCATCTCGTCCAGATCTTCCGACGGATCAACACGGCTCCCGACCACGCGGGCAGCCTCGAGTTGTTCGGTCCCGGAATCCGCGTGCGGTTCCTCATCGAGGGAGGCGCCCTGGCGGCGGCCGACACCGACGTGGTCGCTTCGATCCAGCTCGACGTTCTCGAGAAGGAGCTCTTCGAGGTCATGTTCCTCGGAACGGTCTTCGAGAAGCCCGGACGCCTTGCGACCACGGTCCGCAACAACGGCTGGACGCTCGTGAACCTGGAGACGGGCTACTGCTTCCCGCAGGTGCGCGACGACGAGGATGAGGAGGAAGGCGAGGAGGAAGGAGCGTCGTCCGAGGAACGCGATGATGCGTCGGGTGGCGGCGCTTCGCACGATGCCGCGGATGCGGACGCTCCGTGAACGATCGAACCCGAGAACGCGAGCAACGATGAGCAGTGACCCATCGACCACCGTCGAGTTCGTAGATTCGAGCGACCCGATCCGCCTGCGCGAGGCGATCGGTCGAGCGGTCGACTTCCGCGGCGACGTGACGGTCCGGCTGGCGGACGGTCGCGAGATCTCCGGATATGCGTTCGACGCTCGGCTCGCGGGCGCGGGTGTCGATGCCGAGCCGGGCCCACTCGACCCGCGTGAGGAACTGCGGCTTCTGCGTGCCGACTCGAACGACCGCGTGCGGCTTCCGCTCGTCGAGATCCGCGCGGTGGGATTCACCGGAAAGGACGCCGCGAGCGGGAAGTCGTGGGAGAACTGGGTCCGTCGCTACGCGGAGAAGAAGCTCGCGGGCGAGGCCGCCTCGATCGAGTCCGAGACGATCTGACCCGCGCAGGCACCGGACACCATGCCGTCGTCCCGTATCGATGGCCCTGGCAAGCCGAGGTGCTCGATTCGGTTCTCGGGCCTCCCCTTTGACGGCCGATGCACTTGCCGGGTGGCGATCTCCCTGCCATGATCTCGCTCCATGGACCCGCGCGTCCGCCCGTCCCATCCTGCGCCCGCCACCGAGATCCACGTCTCGGCCGCCGAGCCCAAGCCGAGTCTCCGGGGAGCCGAAGGCGATCGGTGCAGGCGCGCGTTGTCGGAGGCCCGGGCTGTGCTCGCCGAACTCGAGGCCAACCGCCGGATCGTCGAGGAAAAGCTCGCCGAGGACCGCCGCGCCGATCCGATCCGCCAGGTCACTGGATCGAGCAGCCTCGACGCTGCGATCGAGGGAACCCGGCAGTTGATCGCCCTGCTCGAGAAGGAAGCCTCGCTCTCCGCCGAAGCAGAGCGCGTCTGAGCGGGTCCTGCGGCTGAAGCCGATGTTTCGTTTCCCGCGCGTGGGCGCCTCACCGCCGACGCCCCACCGACGGTGCCTGGCACCAACCTGGTGTCAACCGTGCAGGGGCCTGTCACCAACCTGGAACGTGCCGGGTACCGACCATGCGGGTGCACGGCACCGACCGTGCACCCACCAGACACCGACCAGGTTGGTGCCTGGCACCAACCTGGCACGCGACCGTGGGTCGACGTCGTACCTACGCAGCCTGAACACTTGCGCCCGCCGGGGACGTCGCGCGTTCGGGCACGAGTTCGCGCACGAGCGCGGCCACGCGCGCCGCATCGCGGCTGCGACGGTTCGGCGCGAGCGTCTCGAGCATCGACTCGACCCACGCCGCATCCGGCGTCGGAAGGCCCCAGATGCGGATGTCGGGGTGCCGCGACTCGCGGATCGTCTCGGCGTCGAGGGCGAGTTCCTCGTAGAGCTTCTCGCCGGGCCGGATTCCGGTGTACGCGATCGCGATCTCGCCGAGCGTGCCGGCCGGCCCCGACTCGGGGAAGACCGGGGAAAGGCCGTGCATCTCGACGAAGCGCTGCGCGAGATCGACGATGCGGAACGGTTCCCCCATGTCGAGCACGAACACCTCGCCGCTCGAGGACGATCGGTCGGTGAGCGCCGCTGCCTGGATGACCAGGCTCGCCGCCTCGGGGATCGACATGAAGTAGCGCGTCATGCGCGGATCGGTGACGGTCACGGGACCGCCGTCGGCGATCTGCCGCTTCCACGTCTCGAGCACGGAGCCCGAACTTCCGAGCACGTTACCGAAACGCACAAGCGAACACGCGGTTCCGGCGCGACGGTTGGCATGCTGGACGTAGAGCTCGGCGAGGCGCTTGGTCGAACCCATGATCGAGGTCGGGTTCACCGCCTTGTCGGTCGAGACCATCACGAATCGCTCGGCGCCGACGGCGATCGCGGCGTCGACCGCGCTCTTCGTGCCGAAGAGGTTGTTGTCGACCGCGAGTCCCGGGTGGTCCTCCATCATCGGTACATGCTTGTGCGCCGCGGCGTGGAAGACGATGTCGGGCTCCTCCTCGCGGAAGAGTTCGAGCGTGGCCTCCGCATCGACCACGTCGTGCAGCGCGGCACGACGCGCGAGATTCGGGTGGCGGCGGGCGATCTGGCGGTCGATCTCGAACAGCGCGTTCTCGCTGCGCTCGACGAAGACGATCTTGCCCGGCGCATAGCGGGCGACGATGCGGCAGATCTCGCTGCCGATCGATCCTCCCGCACCGGTGACGACCACGGTGCGTCCGCCGACGACGGCGCGGATCGCGTCCTCGTCGATGCGGCGCGGCGGGCGTCCGATCAACCGCTGGAGATCGACGTCGATCTCGGTGCGGGGACCGATGCCGGCGAGCTGGTCCTCGATCGTCGGCATGAAGCGGTCGGGAACACCGAGCTTGCGGAGCCGCGTGCGGATCGAAAGCAGCAGTTCCGACATCGCCGCAGGGAGCGTGACGAGCGCGACGCCGGGCTTGCGGCGGGCGACGATCGCCTCGAGTTCATCGAGCGAGCCGATGCCCGCGGCCTCCGACGAGGTCGGGCCCACGAACAACCGCCCGATCACGATCGGGTGCTCCGCCGCGACCGCGAGCTGCCGCTCCAACTGCGTGCAGGCGGACTCGGTACCGATGAGAAGTGCGGTGGTGCGCATGGGAATCCGGGTTCGGGTTGGAGCGGTCGTGCGGTCTGTACGACGCCCCGTGGTGGCTATCGGCCTTCCGGGCCCGGGACTTTCAGCCAAACCGGGAGACTCGGGGAAGGCCGGGGACAATCCCCACCCAACGATGGGGTTTCAGACGAGCGGTTTCGGCCTCGGCCGCCCCCCAAGGGAATCCCGGCTCCTGCAATCCGGAGCCGGGAGGCGTCGCAGGCCATGCGGGTGCCGTCCGGTCGCCGGAGACGGGATGGATGCGACCGGGAGCGGCGAAACCAGGGCACGATCGACTCGCGTTCGCATGCCATCGAGCCGCAGCGGCCACCCGAGGAGTCACGAGCGCTTTCGTCGATACACGGCCACCGCGTGATGCCGATCGATCATCTCCCACGCACCGTCCGCGAGCGGCAGCGCCACGACCTCTTCGAGCGAGTAGTGCCGTCCCCCGAAAGCCCCGGAGTGGCACTCGATGATCATCAGGTTGCAGTGGACCAGTGCCGAACGCTGCTCCGTGAAGATGGCGATCTCGGCACCCTCGACATCGGAAACGAGCGAGAACGGCCTCTCTCCGAGACGCGCCGCCACCTCCGCGAGGGTGACCATCGGCACGACGACGGTTCGCCCGCCGGAGGTCCCCGCCGACGACTCGAGCGTCGACTCCCCGATCTCGAGACTTCCCTCGCCGACCCGATCGCCGATCATCGCGTGCACGACATCCACGGTCCGCGCGCCGCAGTTCCGCGAGATGTTCTCCCGCAGGATCCCGACGATCTCGGGATTCGCCTCCACCGAGACCATCGCGGTGGTCGGGAGTACCCGTCTGGCGATCTGACATGTGTTGCCACCGAGGCTCGCTCCGAGCTCGACGACCGCCTGATCGACCGGAAGATGGCGATGGACGAAGTCGATCTCCGCACGCTCGTAGATGCCCGCGAGCAGCAAGGGAGACTCGATGGATCCCTTGGCTCGCGTTCGGATGCGCGTACCCCGAAACGGCACCGTGTCGCCGAAAACCACGCCGACGAGCCAGCAGGAGAGTCTCGACTTCAGGACCGAGACGACGCACGACTTGAGTCGCAAGATCAGTACGGATCGTCGACCACTGCCCATATTCGGAGATCGACCGATTTCGAGCAGGTCCTTCAATACGGGGCTCGCCTTCGGACGATGTAGGCGCGGTCATCGGGCGGAAACGGCATCGCCGACACCCCCCGCCGCGATCGCCACGCTCGAGTCGCACACCGTCGTCGACGCCGGGCGCGCAGGAACCGAACGGTCCCATGTATCGTCCCTCGTCGGCGGATCGTCACCCGGCGAACCTCTCCACCATCGAACTTCCGAGTCATCCATGCGACTTCTCGTCACCGGCGGTGCCGGCTACATCGGTTCCCATGCGTGCCTGCGACTCCTCGACGAGGGCCATGAAGTGGCCGTGGTCGACGACCTCTCCCGTGGCCATCGCGGCGCCATCGAGGTGCTCCGGGGCGCTGGCGGCGACCGATTCGCCTTCCACGAGGGCTCGATCACGGACGAGGCGTTCCTGCGAGAGGTGCTCGCCGCGTCGCGCGCCGAGGCCGTGCTGCACTTCGCCGCACTCGCATACGTCGGCGAAAGCGTCGAGCGCCCGCTCGACTACTACCGGACCAACGTCGGGGGCGGAACCGCGCTCCTCCGGGCGATGCGCGCCACGGGCGTTCGGCGCATCGTCTTCAGCTCGACCTGCGCCACCTACGGCGAACCCGATCCCGGCGCCACCGGAATCTCCGAGTCGACTCCGCAGTCGCCCGTCAATCCCTACGGCGAGTCGAAGCTCTGCTTCGAGCGCCTGCTGCGCGCGGAGTGCGCGGTCCCGAGCGCGACCGCGAGCGAGACCGCCGGCGTGGCACCGCTCGCCGCCGTCGCCCTCCGCTACTTCAACGTCGTCGGCTGCGACGCGCGCGGCCGGCTCGGCGAGGATCACCGACCCGAGACCCACATCGTTCCGATCGCGCTCGAAGTGGCGATCGGACGGCGGAACCAGGTCGCGATCTTCGGCGAGGACTGGCCGACCCCGGACGGCACGTGCATCCGCGACTACGTGCATGTCGAGGACCTCGTCGAGGCGCATGTCCTCGCGCTCGGCGCGCTCGAGCCCGGGCGCCTGCGCGCGTGGAACGTCGGGACCGGCCGCGGCCACTCGGTCCGCGAGGTGATCGACATCTGCCGTCGCGTGACCGGCCATCCGATCCCGGCTGCGCGCGCGCAGCGCCGGGCGGGCGATCCGCCGATCCTCTTCGCGGATGCGCGGGCGATCGCGCGCGACCTCGGCTTCAAGGCGTCGAAGCCCGATCTCGAGACGGCCGTACGCGACCTGTGGCGCTGGATGCAGGCGAATCCGCGCGGCTACGCGTGATGCGTTGATGCCGCGCCGAGCGGCACGCCGAAACTCACCGCGATACACAGCGATTCACAGCGATACACAGCGGTCGCCGGACGATCCCGCCTTCAGAAGGCGAAGGAAAGCCCCACGCCGATCGAGAACGCGTCGACGCCGTCGTTCTCCTCGCCGGTCTGCGCGTTCGACATGTGGAACCAACCCGCGCGGACGAGGAGTGCGCTCGTCGGATCGAGCGCGAACGAAGCGCCCACGTTGACGCGGGGCGTGAAGTTGGTGCTCGTGCCGCGGTCCGGGATCGCCTCGGTGGAGACGACGATACCGCAGCCCGCTTCCGCGAAGACCGACCACGTCTCCTCGCGCAGGAAGTGCCAGCGGACGAGCGCGCCGCCGCCACCGCCCCAGCTGTCGCCGTCGCCTGCGCCATCGCCGAGCGACGCGTAGAGACCCTCGGCGAAGACGCCGAAGCCCACGCCCTCGGCGACATGCCACGTGACGCCGGCATCGACGATGCCAAGCGTGACGCCGTCGAAGTCGCTCGCCGCCGAACCGATCACCTCGAACGCCGTCGTGTCCGCGTCGCCGATGCGCGGCGCCTTCTCGGCATCGTCGGCCCCCTGCCCTTCGAGCGCCGCCAGTTCGACACCCGCGAGGATCGACGGATCGCCCGCCGTGGGCTCGAGTCGGAACGCACCGGGATCCGCGAGGGAAGACGCGGCGAGGGTCGCCGTCGAGACGAATGCGAAGAGCGAGCGGAGGACGCCTTGGGTGTGCATGCGCGCATGATGCGCGAACGGAGCCCCGCGCGCGAGTGGCGCAAGCGGTCGATGCGCCGGACACCCCCGCGCACGCCGCGCGACGCGATCCGCCGCCGACCAAGCCACGCGAGCCGCAGCCGCGCCCGATCAGCGCGCAAGCGCGCGCGCCAGCGCCTCGTTGATCGGGCCGTTCGCGGGCGGCCACTCGAAGTCACCAAGCCGCTCAGGGGCGACCCAGCGGAGTTCGCTCGCGCCGAGCGGCAGGACGGCGGCGTCCGGCTTGACCTCGACGAGGAACGCGTGGAGCCGCACCGACCGTTCCCGCACGACGGAGGCATCGGTGTGCTCGGCGATCGCAAGCGGCACGGGGCTCGCCACGATCGCATCGGCCCCGAGCCCGACTTCCTCCCACGCCTCGCGCAGCGCCGCGCGTTCGGGGGACTCCCCTGGCTCGACCTTTCCTCCGGGCAGTTCCCACAGCCCACCTCGGATCGCGTCGACATGGCGCCGGGCGACGAGGAGTTCGGCTGATCCACGCACGGTGCGACGCCAGAGCGCGGCGATCGCCACCTCGACAACCCGCTCCTGCCCAACAGCCGACGAGGCGCCCGCCGTCGACGGAACCGTTCCGGTGGCGGCGCGTCGCGCGGACTCGGTGGCCGCGGCGGAGACGGACAGCCGGTCCGCGCCCGGGCCGTCGCCGCGGGTCTGCCCGCCGGGATGACGATCCCGGCCGTTACAGGACGCCTGCGAGGGCGGGGTCACGTCAGCCATGACGCCTCCCCCTTTCGGAAAGTCCTTTCCAATAAGCACTTCGGTCCGCGAAGCGGCCATGATGCGCCGAGCGGCAGGTATCCGGCTTCCTGTCACGTTCAGACGGGACGAGTCGGGATTTTCCCTTGACCCCTTGGCTTCGAACTCGGTACCGTGACGGAGCCTTTGGGAACGGTCGATGATCGTCCTCGAAGGCAGCCTCCTCGGAGGCGAAGAGACAACTTCTCCACCAGACGATTGCGGCTCTTCGTGAGCTGCGATTCCCACCGTCCGGAGCGGGTCGGAGCGCGCCGGGCGGTGGTTCTTTTTGAACTCGATGACCCTTTTGAACTCGATGACCGACGACTCGGGCGATCCGCGCGCGCGATGGAGCGCCCGCGACCGTCATGCACGCGCTGACACGCGCAGTTCGCACGGTCGCCAGGCCACCGCAACGCATCACGGCACCTCGGATGGCGGAACCGTCGGCGCCGGCGGCGCTTGCGATGGCACCGGCTTCGGCTCGAGACCTGGATCCTGCGGCTTCGACTCGACCGCCTCCTCGAGTTTCTCGATCTCCTCCTCGCCCGCGGAGCGTCCGTCGGCAGGCTTCTGCTCCGACTCGACGCGCAGGCGGTCGCGCAGATCGGTGGCGCGTCCGACGAGCGCGAGTTCGGAGTCGTCGCGGGGCGACAGGGTGAACTTCCACCCCTTCTCGCACTTCGCGTCGATCGGCAGGACCTCCGCGAAGAAGTCGAGCGGCACCGTGTCCCAGAGCGGGCCATCCGAATCGGCGCTGGTCATCAGCGGCTCGAAGCCCTCCTTCTCGATCCGCACGTCGTAGATCCCGTGGTGCGTGATCGAGACGCCGACCGGACTGCGGCCGACCTGCGTGTCGTTGAGCCAGACGAGCGCGCCGGGCGGATCGGTCTCGATCCACACGCGACGCTCGACGCAGCCGCCGAGTGCGAGGGCAATGACGCAGCCAAGCGCGGCGGCGGGAACGATGGGGACGGAATACGCGCGTCTCATGCGGAAACTCCCTTGCCTGCTCTCGTCTGCACTTGCCCCGACTCGCCTGCCTCGACTCGCCTGTCTCGACTCGCCTGCACGCTTTCACGCCATCACCCCGCGAGCGTCGCGCACGACCTCACCCGCACCGTTCAGTCGAACTCGTCGCCGCGGAACGTCGACGCGAGGTACGCGTCGCGAACCGCCTGGTCGTTGATGATCTCGCGCGGCGTGCCTTCGCGGAGGTTCCTGCCCTCGTGGATGATGTACGCGCGGTCGCAGATGCGCAGCGTCTGCTGCACGTTGTGATCGGTGACGAGCATCGCGATCCCGCTGTCGGCGAGCCTCCGCACCTCGGTCTGCAGTTCCTCGACCGTATGCGGGTCGACCGCGGCGAACGGCTCGTCGAGCAGCATCAGCTTCGGCCGCGTGACGAGCGCGCGGGCGATCTCGAGGCGACGCCGCTCGCCACCCGAGCACGTGCGCGCCTCGTCCTTCGCCTTGTGGAGCAGCCCGAACTGCTCGAGCAGCTCGTGCGCGCGACGCTTGCGCTGCTCGCGGCCGAGCGCCTGCGTCTCGAGGATCGCGAGCAGGTTGTCCTCGCAGGACAACCGCTGGAAGACGCTCGGCTCCTGCGAGAGGTAGCCCATGCCCGCGAGCGCATGGCGATACATCGGTTCGAACGTGACGTCGCGTCCGTCGAACTGCACCACGCCCGCCTCGGGCGTGATCATCCCCATCGCCATGCGGAACGACGTGGTCTTTCCCGCGCCGTTGCGGCCGAGCAGCCCCACGACCTCGCCCGCGTTGACTTCGAACGACACGCCGTCGACGACCCGTCGTCCGGTGTAGGCCTTCACGAGTCCTGTCGCGGTGAGAAGAGGCACGATCGCAGTGTAACGGAGCGCGATCGGTCGGAGAGGGCCCGGCCGCATCGCGCGCGGCTCACGAGGCGGAACCGTTCTCGCCCGCGCGCGGCTCGATCGCGATGCGATCGATCCTGGTCGGCCCCGCGGCGACGATGATGAAGGTCGCCTCGGGCGTCTCCTCGCGCTCGCCCGCGCCCGGCACGCGACCGAACCGGTCGAGGAGGTATCCGGCGAGCGTGTCGAAGTCGACATCCTCCGGCAGCGAGAGTCCGAGGCGCTCGTTGACCTCCGAGATGGGCATCCGTCCGTCGGCCTCGTACCGTCCCCCGCCGACCGACACCATGAGCGGCGGCTGTTCGTCCGCGGGCTCGTGCTCGTCGTGGATCTCGCCGACGATCTCCTCGAGGACGTCCTCGATGGTGCAGATGCCGCTGGTTCCGCCGTACTCGTCGACCACCACCGCCATGTGCACCTCGGCGGTCTGGAAATCGCGCAGCAGTTCGCCGACGGGCTTCGTCTCGGGCACGCGCATGGGCTCGCGCAGCATCGCGCGCAGCCGGAAATCGCTGGCGGCATCGCCGAAATAGCGCACGAGGTCGCGCACGTAGAGGATGCCGACGATCTGGTCGAGGCTCTCCTCGTAGACCGGGACGCGCGAGTGGCCGCTTGCGGCCAGTTGCGTGCGGATGGACGCGAGATCGTCGGTCAGCTCGACCGCCTCGATGTCGGTGCGCGGCGTCATGATGCTCGCGACGGTGGTCTGGCCGAACACCACCGCGCGCTGGAGGAGCGTCGCCGCCACCGGGTCGATCTCGCCCTCGCGCCTGCTGTCCTCGATCGAGTTGAGGAGTTCCTCCTCCTTCTCGTCCTCGCGCAGGTTCGCGCCCGTCAGGCGCCGGACGACCTCGTCGACGAACCCGACGGCGGCGAGGAGCGGCCCCACGACGACGAGCGACAGCCGGATGAACGCGAGGCTCGCGGCGATGATCGGGTAGGTCGCGTGGCGCGCGACGGCGCTCGCGACGACGCTCGTGAAGAACCAGATGAGCGCGATCGAGACGACCGCGGTCCCCGCAAGCCCCTGCCACGTGATGCTCGAGCCCTCGCCGAAACCCTCGAAGGCGACCAGGACGAGCGCGAACACGACGACGCGACCGACGGTTCGGAAGAGCGCGACCGCGTGCGACGCCTCGTTGAGGCGATCGAGCACCCAGCGGCCGTCCGCCAGCCGTCCGCGACCGTCGAGTTCGTCCTCGAGCCCGGAGCGGCTCGCCTGCACCATCGCGAGGTTGAGCGCGGAGAAGTACCCCGTGGCGGCGACCGTAGCGGAGATGGCGAGGAG